>JBHIAW010000041.1:0-19209 GCA_046758765.1 bacterium | reverse complement strand
ACCCCTCAAAAATTGCGGGGTAAAAATGTTGATTTTTGCTAAGCTGGTATAAAAATAATAGCTTGGAAACTGTAGAAAATTGCGGGGTGAACGAATATCATCCATTGGAGTTATTAATTGAAGAGAATGTGAAGTAAGGAGAGATGAAGAAAAGCAATGAGGGGATAGGGTATAAGGATATAAGGTATAAGGGGATAAGGTCGTTCGGTTATCGTGCCGTCGGCTTCACTAAAGGCCTGAAATTAACAACTCCCACGGACCACGGACAATTCATGACAGCAGAGCGATATGACTCAATGACAATTGACTATTCACTTTTCACTTTTGACTATTCACTGGACCTCAATATCTTCCTGTCTTTCGCGTAACGGCGGCAAAGTGAATTCAACCGAGCAATAAAATAATTTCAAAAATTTCTTGCAATTGGCACGATTTTTTGTTATATTCATCAGCTTAAAATTACTGCATTTATTGACTCTGTTAGTTAAGAAATTCACAGAAAGTTTCTGTGAATTTCTTTTATAGATTATTCTGGATGATGTTTCAGGACTTAACCGAAAAACTTGAAGGTGTTTTTAAAAAGCTCCGCGGCCACGGGAAATTAACGGAGAAGAATATTTCCGAGACCATGCGGGAAATTCGGCGGGTGTTACTGGAAGCCGATGTTAATTACAAAGTGGCGAAAGATTTTATAGCCAAGGTTCAACAGAAGGCTTTAGGTCAAGAAGTTCTTAAAAGCATCGCCCCGGCCCAGCAGGTTATTAAAATCATCCACGATGAGCTTACAGCTTTGATGGGGGATAGAGAGGCCTCGATTAAGGAGGCCAGCTTACCGCCAACGGTCATTATGTTGGTAGGGCTTCAGGGTTCGGGTAAGACAACCTTAGCAGCAAAGTTAGCAAAGTATCTGAGAAATCGCGGACGCAATCCTATGTTGGTCGCCGCGGACCTTCAAAGGCCGGCAGCAGTGGATCAATTGAAAGTTGTCGGCGAACAGGTCGGCGTTACCGTATTTGCAAACTACGAGAGCACCCCGGTTGAGGTGTGTATTGAAGCCAGAGCCCAAGCAAGACAAAAGGGTAACGATACGGTGATTTTTGATACCGCGGGTCGTCTTCATATTGACCAAGCATTGATGGATGAACTTTCTCAAATTAAAGAGAAAACTCAACCTGATGAAATATTGTTTGTCGCTGATGGTATGACAGGTCAGGATGCGGTGAACACGGCTCAAGAATTTGTTCAACGCTTAGATTTTACTGGGATCGTTTTGACCAAATTGGACGGTGATGCTCGTGGAGGGGCGGCGCTTTCCATCCGAGCGGTTACTGGCAAGCCGATAAAATTTATCAGTGTAGGGGAAAAATTTGACGCTCTGGAGAAGTTTCATCCCGATCGAATGGCTTCAAGGATTCTCGGAATGGGGGACGTGGTCTCGCTGGTGGAAAAAGCTCAGAAGGCCGTCGATCAGCAAAAAGCCCAAAGATTAGAAAAGAAACTGCGACGACAAGAGTTCACCTTAGAAGATTTCTACGATCAACTGCAGCAAATTAAGAATATGGGTTCTTTAGAGGAGCTCGTCCAGATGATTCCAGGTATGGGGGGAAAGGCTGTAAAGGGGTTACAGGTAGATGAGCGGGCGTTGGTGCACGTAGAAGCTATCATCAATTCCATGACCCCGGAAGAAAGAAGGCGGCCGCAGATTATTGACGGCAGCCGTCGCAGACGCATTGCCAGAGGGAGTGGTACCAGCGTCCAAGATATTAATAAGCTCCTCAATCAATTTCAAATGATGCAGAAGATGGTGAAGAAAATGAGTAAGTTTGGCTTTCAAAGAATGCCGTTTCGTTTTTAATAAATTAACAAGATAAGGAGGCCGGATTTGGCAGTAAAACTACGCTTAAGAAGAATTGGAAAAAAGAAACAGCCACTTTACCGCATTGTGGCTATTGATTCCAGAGCTGCACGCCAAGGACGATATATTGAAAATTTAGGCACGTACAATCCCTTAACAAATCCCGCACAAATTGAAGTCAAGGAAGATAGAACCTTGTATTGGCTCAGGCAAGGAGCCATTCCTTCAGATACAGTACGAAGTTTCTTGAGAAGGAAGGGGATTCTACTTAAGTGGCATTTAATGAAAAAAGGATTTGATGAGGCAAGTATTGAAGAGGAGTTCAAGAGATGGGAGGTGCTTCAATTAGAGAGACAGAAAAGATTGGAAGCCTTAGTCGAGCAAAAGAGGCGGGAAGTAAAAGAAAAAACAGCAGCAGAAACAAAGCCTGAAGAGGAGGTGAAAGAAGAAATCATACCAGAAACTGCTGATAAAGAGGTTGCGGTTGCTGAAACTGCTGAGGAATCTAAAGAGCAAGATTCTGAAAAAACAAAAAAGCAAGCCAAGCCTCCAAAGGCAAAAGATGATGCAGAGGTTGAGGCTAAAGCTGAAGTGAAAGAAGAAGTCGCACAACAACCTGCTGCTATTGAGGTTGGAACAGTTGAGGAATCCAAAGAAGAAGTTTCTGAGAAGAAAGCAAAGGCGGCCAAAGCATCAAAGAAAGTAGACAGGAAAAAAGAAAAGCAGACCAAGGTCTCAAAACAAAAAGACAAGAAAGAGGTAAAGGGTGAAGCTGAAGATGAGTCCTAGGATGTGGCTGTAAGATTAACAGAGAAGGCGAATTTCTTTAGTAAATCGCAGGGTCAACCAAAAAAGAAGATATTAAATAAGTCTCCCACAGATGTAATTGATCTCAGTGTAGTTAAGTTCGTTTTTCAGCTCTAGATTTTTTAGAGAAGTGGAAGGTTAAGAATACTTAATAAGGCTCAGAATGAATCAGGTGGTTTAGACAATTACTCAAATGGAGGTCATGCAATGAAGGACTTTATTGAATTTATCGTCAAGCACCTAGTTGACAAACCTGATGACGTTTACGTTAATGAGATCGACGGGGAGCGTACAGTAGTTTATGAATTGCGTGTCGGAGAGGGCGACATGGGCAAGGTCATTGGACGACGAGGACAGACTGCAAAATCTCTTAGAACACTTCTGGCCGCCGCCTCTGCAAAGATGGGAAAACGAGCGGTTCTCGAAATACTTGAATAGTCTTTAAAGTCTGTGTGAACAGAAGAGTGCCAGATTTCGTTGTCGTTGGTTTTATTGAAAAAGTGCATGGAATCAAGGGCACAGTCAAGGTAAAACCGACAACGGATCACCCCCCACGATTTAAGCAATTAAGAACGGTTTTTATTGAAACCCCTGATGGAGAAATCAATGAGTTTGAAATCTCAAGAGTCTCTGTGCAGGGAGAGGTTGTTTATCTTTGTTTTGAAAATATAGAAACGCGAGAGCAAGCGTTAGCTTTAAAAGGTTCAGCTATAAAAATCAAAAGAGAGGATTGTTTACCTCTCAAGGAAGGGCACTATTATCATTTTGAGCTACTTGGATTAGCAGTTAAGACCACCAATGGGGAAGAGGTAGGTTGGGTGGAGGAGGTTTGGGACCTTCCTGCAAATGCGGTGTTGGTAGTTAAGAAGGAAGCACGGGAATTTCTTATTCCAGCTATCAAAGATGTGATACGAAGAATTGATGTTGAGAAAGGCGAGATAATCATTGAGCCAATGGAAGGACTTTTGGAATAATTCTAACAGATGAAGATATTCGTAGTAACAGCATTTCCTAATCTGTTTAAGTGCGCTTTTAACGAGAGTATTTTGAAACGGGCTCGGGAAAAAGATGTAGTGCAAATTACGATTTTGGACTTACGTGATTTTACCACGGATAAACATAAGCAGGTAGATGATTATCCCTACGGCGGTGGTGCAGGCATGGTCTTGAAACCCGAACCATTTTTTCGAGCCGTTGATTTTATTAAAAGTACAGAGGATTTAACCAATCCTAAAATATTGTTGATGACCCCTCAAGGGGAAACCTATAAGCAAGAAAAGGCGAAAGAGCTTTCTCAAGAACAAGCTATTATTATTCTTTGTGGGCATTACAAAGGCGTGGATGAGCGGGTCAGTGAGTATTTAGCGACGGAAGAAATCTCTATTGGTGATTATATATTGACGGGCGGTGAATTGGCAGCCATGGTCGTGGTGGATTCGGTGGTGCGACTGCTGCCTGGGGCTATTAGCGATTCTGATTCAGCAAAAACAGATTCGTTTGAACAAGGGATGTTGGATTGCCCTTATTACACCCGCCCAGAAAATTTTCGCGGCATGAAGGTACCGGAGGTGCTGCTGTCTGGTAATCATGCAGCCATTGCAAAGTGGCGTCGTGTAACATCGCTTGAGCGCACTAAAAAACGACGCAATGATCTCTTGAAAAAGATTGAAAGTTAGGAGTTTGCTTTACAGAATTGTATTGGAGGTTAAGACTTATGAATAAAATCGATGTTCTCATAGCCGGTGAATTAAAGACCGACGTTCCTGAGTTTGGTCCAGGTGATACGGTCTCTGTTCATTCAAAAGTGAAAGAGGGTGATAAGGAGAGAATACAAGTATTTGAGGGGGTCGTGATTAAACGTCGGGGCGGTGGTTTAAACCAAACCTTTACGGTTAGAAAAATATCAGATGGGATTGGCGTTGAAAGAATTTATCCTGTTCATTCTCGCAATATTGAAAAAATTGTGAAATTGAAATCTGGGAAGGTGAGACGTGCTAAGTTGTATTATTTACGGGGCTTGAAAGGCAAAGCAGCACGTATTGCTGAGAAGAGATAAAATCAGACTATTGTCCTTTGTTTTGTTGTCAGTAGTCCGTTGGAAGTAGATTAGAGAAGTTTCTACAATTGCTTGTCAGTCGGAGTACTCTGTTACACGTAAAGGCCAGAACCTTAGGGTTGCTGGCCTTTTTTATGAGAGAAGTTAAGTGTGAATGTGGATATTCGGACTACTGTAAACCAAACTGTCGCTTCACGCTTTTTCGCTCTCCGCCCTACGAGCTCTATTTGACGAAAGCCATTTTCCTGCTATGTACTGCGTTTCAAGTAGTGCAGCACTTATTTATGCTTGCCAAACGGCATCTCCGCCATCTCTCTCTTTTTGTAATTAGCGGGAGCCTTAAATCGCGTTTTATTCACGTCTGTTCTGTTGACCTTGGTGACTTCAGTGACTTCAATTTCATCGCCATCCCTCTCCACCGTTTTGACAGGAATCCCCTGAACTTTGGCGAGCTTGTCAAGACCGTCTGTCATTCCACCGCTCAACCCTTCATACATTTTGGCCATCATTTTGCTAATGTTTTGAAAGCCCCCAAGGTCGGTTGTAAACCACAATTCTTCGGTTTCACTTTCATCTCCTTTAATCAGTAAATACTGTTCACAATGGTACCCATTGATCTTATCTTTCTTACCGGTCTTTTTCAGTTTGTATTGTTTTTGGGCCGGCATTCCTGGCATTTTCATACCCATTTTTTCCATCATTTGCCTTTGCTCCGGAGTCATATTTTTCATGGCCTCTCGCATGGCTTTTTGTGCGGATTGCAGACCCTCCCGCATTTGTTGAAAAGATACCTCGGTGTAGGTTTTATTGTCGTGATCAATATCCCAGAGCAGCTCTTTGTCTAAACGGATGATGGTGGTATTATTTTCTTGGGGTTGATCCACTCGCATCATATTCTGTTTGAAATAGATAGTATTTTTTTCTTGATTTGATATCTTACTCATATCGCCCGAAGTGGTGTAAGTTACCATCTCGATGACGCCTTCAAAATCCTGAGTGAATGTTACACCAACCGAGAACAGAAGTAAACCAACAACAGAAAACAGAATCATTGCAGAAATAGAATTACGCTTCATTCTTTACCTCCTGATTATGAGTTCACGAAGAAATTAGGTTTTCCCAATATAGGTTTTGTATTTTAAAAAAGCAAGCGGTTAAAAAAATAAGTATTGACATTTCGGCTAAGATTTTGTAAAATTTATTATGAAATTCTACTCTTGACTTTCTTCCTCTGGCGTATTAATCATTTACTGCCAACTCATGGAGGGGCATTATGAAACTCGAGACCGTAAAAGTCGAAAAGCCTGATGGGCTTAACATGATTATGGGTCAATCCCATTTCATAAAAACTGTCGAGGATATTCATGAGGCTCTTGTAGGAACCATTCCCGGCATAAGATTTGGGCTGGCTTTTAATGAATCCTCAGGTCCCAGATTAGTAAGATATTCAGGTACAGATGATTCTTTAATTGATTTGGCCAAAAAGAATGCGAAGAATATTGGAGCCGGTCACTTATTTGTTTTATTTATGGAAAACGCCTTTCCCATAAATGTAATGAAGGCCTTGAAAGGAGTGCCAGAAATTTGTGAAATATACTGTGCGACCGCTAACCAGGTTGAGGTTGTAGTAGCAGAGACTAATCAGGGTCGAGGTATTATGGGCTTAATTGACGGTTATTCTCCTTTAGGCGAAGAGGAGGAAGCGGACATCAAAGAGCGAAAAGACTTCTTAAGGAAGATCGGCTATAAGCTGTAGAAAGGACTGCTGGCGTGATGTTTAAGCACCCTCTAAGTTTCTTAGAGGGTTTTTTATTTTTATACAATATTTTGAGTTTTAATTCGTTTTATATTTAACGCGATCCAGTCGCCAATAAAAAGAAATAAGGTAACTACTCAGGCATAGCAAAAAAGGCAAAACGATTTTGGGCAAGACTATCTTAAAAAAAGCTTCATTTGAACATAACAGCGAATACAATAACGAATAATGGAGTAAAATGTTAGAATTATGATCGAATCTAATTTTCTTGCCCAAAAAACCAGTGATTCGAATGGTAATTCTATAGAAATGAATTCCAAAGGACAAAAACCTGATGCTGAGTTGTTTCATGCCTACTTGAAGGGTGATGTTCAAGCATTTACGCTGCTGTTCAAGAAATACCAAAGCCCCATTTATGGATTCATTTATCAAATGGTTGAGGATAGGGCCGTTGCCAACGATTTGTTTCAGGAAACGTTTTTTAGAATGATTCAAAAAGGAGCGCAGTATCGAGAAGTAGGTAGTTTTAGAGCATGGCTCTTCAAGTTGGCCAATGGAATTTGTATTGATTTTCTAAGAAAGCGAACGCGCGAAAGAAAATTATTCCAGCCTGTTCAAACTACAGAAAGCGTAAATGGAAGACATTCTAATTTAGATTTAGAATCATCCCCTGAATTGGAACTCATCAGTAATGAAGAAACCAAACTACTCTGGCGGGCATTGAGACAATTACCCGTGGAACAGCGTCAGGTTTTTCTATTAAGGTTAGAAAGTAATCTAACGTTCAAAGAGATTGCGTCAATTTTGCATCGACCTCTAAACACCACTCTCAGCCAGATGAGATATGCGATCTTAAATTTGCGAAAGCAGCTAAAGGAGGAAGTCTGATGGTATGCACAAATTTCGAAAAATTTGGCATTCTGTATTATTTCCGGGAACTTTCTTCGATGGAAAGTGAAAGGTATCACCGCCATTTAGAAAATTGCAGCGAATGCAAGGATCTAATTGGAGAGTTACAATTCTTGGAGGACACCTACAGAAGTGAAATCACTCTCCAACCGCAGGCCGAGGTAGTAGAAGAAGTCTTATTTAAAGCTAATAAATTTGTTGAAAATAAATGGAAGAAAAGATTTGGTTTTGTTCGTAATCCAAGAACTTCAATCAGGCCTTTAGCATTCGGAGCTTTGGGGTTGTTAATTGTTATGGCTGGCGCCTTTTTTTGGTTCAAAAAAGAGATATCGAACCGTCAAACTAGTAAGGAAGTGTTGACTTGGCAGGATTCATTGGATGATTCTTTTGATTCCATTCAACTTAAAATAGATCAGATCAAATACTATCCTCAAAAAAAATTATTACCTAGCGAATTTGAATTAGCTTCAGACAATGTTACTTTGGATAATAGATTGAGTGAAATCAAATTTGCAGTTGAATCATTAATCTTGGATCTTGAAAGTAAATCATTTTAAAACCAAATTCTCTTGGAGGACGTCATGTTATCATCAAGATTTTACTTGATATTAGCTTGTTTGTTTTTGAGTTGTTCCTTGGTTTGGCCGCAGGAAATGCGAGCACCCATCCCACCTGAAAAGGAAAGAGAAGCTTTGGCATTTCTGGAAGAATTGGCTCCCTTTCGGTTAAAGCATATTCGCAGATTGAAACAACATAGGCCGGAGCAATATCACCGAGTCCTCGTGGAGGTACTGGAGCGCCAAAGAATGCTGCTAGATTTGGAAATAGATGATCCAGAAAGAGCTGAATTAATTAAGAAACAAATTCAACTAGAAAATAGAACCGAAGAGCTAGCCCATACGTTTCGAATGTCTGAGGATGAAACAGAGAAAGCACAATTGGAAAAGGATTTAAGAAGTGCACTCTCGGAACTTTTCGATCTGCGCGAGCTGGAAAAGCAAAGGGAAATTGAACGATTAGAAAAGCAGCTCAAGGAACTCAAGAATATGGTCAAAAAAAGAAAGGACCACCGAGGAGAAATTATTCAAAAACGGCTTGATCAGATGTTAGGGAAGGTGGATTATTTAGACTGGTAGAAAACCAGCAAAACTATTTTATTGTAATCTAAATTGTGTCATTCAGGAGGAATCTTTTTAGGATGGAGCACGAAATAAACAAGATTCTTCCAGAATGACATGCCTCGCCTTTTAACTAATTGGGTGACCCTTGCAGGCCATGAATCGCTGAGTTTAGGTGTAAAAAATGGGATGACTCAGTTGAGCATCCCTTTCTATTTAAAAAAGACCTTTACGTCCAATAGCTGTTTGTTTAGTTCCTAAAATTGCTGATAATGTGCCTTTAGGAAGGGATTCATTTGTTTCGGGAATAAAAGTTACTCGAGTTCTATCAGGAAATTCCTTTGTCAAGGTTCTTCCATGGGTAGCTTCTCTACTAACTTTCCAGCCATCTTTTGATAATAATTTAAGCAATTCATTGCCCGTTATGGCTGGTAAATCTGCCAATTAACAAGCTCCCAATAATTGTAAGGGATAAAATTGAGGATGAATAAAAATCCGAGGGTCTGTTGGAACATTAATTCTAACTGATTTGGGCGACTTATCATATAAAGTAATGTTATTTTCTTTAAGAAATCGTTCTCTTTCTCCTACATCTTCAAGTGTATTAAGATGTAAACATATAGCTTCTCCAATCTTATTTTGAGCATCTTGTAATGAATTGCCAAAGGTGGCCGTACCCAATTCTCCGCATGTAGCTGTCCATCGTCCATCATCTTGTTTTTCAAAAATAACAGTTAATCGTGAATAATATTGAGTAGACATTTTACTCCTCTCAATGCAAAATATAAACATTATTAATTAAAGAAACAAGATGAACTTTTGTACACTCAACTTATCCATTTATTCTTATACGCATTTGGAGTAAAAGGTTTCAAACCTTGCGGGTGCCAAGCATATTATAACCTTTAAAACATTTGATTTCCATTGGAAAAGTTTTATATTAGATATTAAGAAAATTGTATATTCTTACATCCTATGATTACATTATTTTCAGATTTTACGGACCTGTGCGAAAGACTTCGTTCGACGACAAAAAGAACACAAAAAGTGGCCTATTTGTCCGAATTCTTGAAATCTTTGAATGCAAAGGAACGGACTCCAGCCGCCCTTTTTATCTTAGGCAAACCGTTTCCCGGTCATGACCCGCGGACTTTAGATGTTAGCTGGCGTACCGTACAGCGGGTTTCGGAGAAAGTTACGGGAAAAAAGTCTGCACCGGAGCCGCTTACTATTTTGGAGCTCGAGACGATTTTTTCAAAAATTGCCATGACAACTGGAACAGGCTCACGTAGACAGATTGAGGAATTGCTGCTGACTTTGTTCAATCGGGCGAGTGAAATCGAGAGGAAATATTTGGTGAAGATCATTTTTGGTGAAATGCAAACCGGCGTGGCTGAAGGCGTACTGCTCGAAGGTATTGCGAAAGCCTCAGCGGTACAAGTCGAACTTGTTCGGCGCGCCAATATGTATGTGGGCAATCCAGGAGAAGTCGCGGCCATTGCTCTTGGCCATGGCGTGGAAGGTTTACAGAAAATTCAACTGAGGCTCTTTCGGCCCGTGCAACCCATGTTAGCCGAACTGGCAGAGGAGTTTGCCACAATAGTCCAGGAGCATGGTGGGCGCACGGCGTTTGAGTTTAAATTTGATGGCGCTCGTGTTCAAATTCACAAAAACAAGGACCAGATTAGAATTTTCAGCCGCCACCTGAGTGATGTAACCGAAAGTCTACCCGATCTGGTGAATATAGTGCGTGATAAAGTGTATGCCCAAAGTGTAATTGTTGAAGGGGAAGTCGTAGCTGTAGGAGGCGAGGACCGTCCCTTACCATTTCAAGAGCTCATGCGCAGATTCAGGCGAGTGCATGATATTCAAACCATGATTAAAGAAGTCCCGATTAAGCTGTACCTTTTTGATTTGTTATATTTGAATGGGAAATCCCAAATAGAAACCCCTTATGAAGAACGTTGGGAACTTTTAGAGCAAGTTTGCCAGGCGGAGCTTTTGGTCAAACGATTGATTACAGACAATGAAGGTGCAGCGGCTAAATTTCTTCAACGGTCCTTGCAAATGGGACATGAAGGTCTGATGGCCAAGAAGCTGGATAGCTATTATTCACCTGGTTCGAGAGGGAAAAAGTGGTTTAAGATTAAACCTGCCGAGACTCTGGACCTGGTAATTGTTGCGGCTGACTGGGGGTCGGGCCGTCGCATCGGTTGGCTTTCCAACTATCATTTGAGTGTGAGAGATGAGGCTACTGGCGAATTTCTTATGGTTGGAAAAACATTTAAGGGACTTACCGATCAGGAGTTTAAATGGATGACAGAAAAATTGCAAAGCCTGAAGGTCAAAGAAACGCCGTATACGGTCTATGTTAGGCCGGAGCTAGTGGTGGAAGTAGCCTACAACGAAATCCAGCACAGTCCACACTACAAATCGAAATTCGCCCTGCGCTTTGCCCGGATTAAACGGATTCGGGAAGACAAAAGCCCGAACCAAGCTGACACTCTTGAGCGCATTGGGAAACTGTATGAAAAACAATTTGAGCGAAAGGCCAGAGCATCAGAAATGGCTAAGTTTAAATAAACATGATTTGCCAGCCCAATTTTTAGAAGTTCTTAATTTTGAGAAATTAATTGCATTTTTAGTGAAACTGCCTTAAAGTATTACAAATAAAATCTTTGTTTTTTTTTCTGAATAATTAGACAAGCTGGAACGCAAAAAGACAAAATGATTAAAGACAAAATAATTATTAATGATTTTGTCGTCAATTATTTTGTCTTATAAATTTATTTGCATTTCGAGTTCTGTGTCGTATTTTGTTCTTATTTATTTGCGGCTTCGCCGGGCTGGGTTTTTATGATTTTTAATTAAAAACTACAGATTTGAAAAGTGAGCAATGTTAAAATAAATCTTGTGCTAAGTTTTCATCAAGGCACTTTGCTTTTAAGAAATTATGATTATGAAATTGATCCGCCCTGTTTTCTCTGGGATACACGCTCGAAACAGTGGCGAGCCAAAGCCATGTATTATGATGAAATCATTCAGTGGCTGCAAACCAATAATTTGCTGTTCAAAGATCAAGCCGCGAATTTTTCTAAATTAACACTCAGATTACGCATGAAACTGGCGTTGCGCACCTATCAAAAAGAAGCCGTTCAAACGTGGCTTGATGCCCGATGCCGAGGCAGTGTTTGTCTTCCGACTGGCTCAGGTAAAACCTGGGTAGCGTTGAAGGCAATGTCGCATGTGAAAACCAGTACCTTAGTGGTTCTCCCAACTCTTGCTTTAATGAATCAGTGGTATGATTTATTGTCCGATGCTTTTGGCATAGAGGTCGGGATACTTGGTGGCGGATATCATGAAATCCGTGATGTCACAGTCACGACTTACGACAGCGCCTACATCCACATGGACAAGTACGGCAACCGGTTTGGCTTGCTTATATTTGATGAAATACACCATCTGCCGGCGACGACCTACTCTCACATTCCGGAGATGAGCCTGGCACCGTACCGACTTGGGCTTACTGCGACTTATCAACGGCCAGATGGCCTGCACGGAAAATTGGAGAGGCTGGTCGGCCCCATGGTTTATGAAAAAAGCATCAAGGATTTGGAAGGCGAGCATCTGGCGGAGTATGAAACCATGAAAATCTCAGTGGATTTGACGCCACAAGAAAAACGAAACTACGTTCAGAACCAAAACATTTATGATGATTACATAAGGGAAAAAGGCATCAAATTTTACGGAGCGGATTTAAAAACATTTCTACAACAAAGTGCCTACGACCCTCATGCCCGTAAGGCTTTTCTGGCTCGCTTGGAAGCTCGGCGTATCATAATCGGTGCAAATCGAAAGATGGAAGTGTTAGAGTCTCTCTTAAAGCTACATCATAACGACCGCATAATTGTTTTTACAGTCAGCACTGATTTAGTTTATCGGATATCAGAATCGTTTTTAATTCCAGCCCTGACGCATCACACGAAAACCGTGGAGCGGAAATGGATTTTGGACAATTTTCGAGAAGGCAAGTATTCTGTACTGGTTGCTTCGAGAGTTTTGAACGAAGGTGTGGACCTACCCAGCGCTAACGTGGCCATTATACTCAGTGGTTCGGCAAGTCCGGTTGAACATCTTCAGCGCCTAGGTCGAATTCTCAGGAAACAGAATAACAAACAAGCTGTGCTCTATGAATTGGTAACTCGTGGGACCAAGGAAAGCCAAATCTCTTACCAACGGAGGCGCTCCGATGCTTACCAATGAGCTGTTGCGTTACGACATAGGTGAACGAACCATCACCCCCCGCTATTTGACCCGCAGAAACGCACAATACTATCTCAAAATTGCCCAAGATTTGATTCAGATTTACCGAAATCACATAGGGAAAACTCGGCGTGAATTAGAACAGGCCTTGGACGACTATGAACAAGATCGGGTTGGTTACAAAATACAGCGAGGGCTGACCAAGATTTTGAATGGTTTTGTAGATTTCGAGCCGAGTCAAGAGTTTGACTACTCTAAATTCCGCAAGAGTTTTTTTGAGTTTGTTGAAGGGTTTCGTCCTGTTGTACGGCAGCCGGATCTGGTTCATCAAAATACCAAAGACTTAGTCTTAAAGAAATTTGAATCCGATCACAGCCCTTTACCCAAGCATCTGTATGGTGATTTGCCCGGCTATCAAATTGTAGTAAAGATGAAACAAGAAATTAAGCCCGAGGAGTTAATCCGTCGCTACAATTTGGCATTGGCCCAAGGGATTTTATATCGATGCCACCAGATGGAAGTCAAGATTTGGGACAGCTTTAAAACGGTATTTCATCATCTGAAACTGGCTCAGCTCATGCATAAAATTCATAAACAAGGCGAGGCCTACTACCTGGTCGTTGATGGGCCATTTTCTCTTTTTAGAAGGACTCAAAAGTACGGAGTAAATCTGGCAAGGTTCCTTCCTGGTTTAATTCTTGCACAAAAATGGCAAATGCGTGCCAAGGTTCATACCGAAAAAGGCCCGCGGCTTTTTTTCTTGAATCAAGACTCCGGACTGCAAAGCTATTATATCAAGGAGAATCTTTTTGATAGCACTGTAGAAGAAACATTTTTCAGTGGCTTTAAAAAACGAAAAACTGACTGGGAAATTCAAAGAGAAAATGAAATCTTGGACCTTGGGGATACCGTATTAATCCCGGATTTCAAGTTTATTCATCCCAGCGGTCGAGAAGTTTTAATGGAAATCGTTGGGTTTTGGACTCCGGAATATTTGAACAAAAAGATAGAAAAAATAAAACGAGCTAATCGAAAAGACCTGATTGTGGCGGTCAACGAAAAATTGAACTGCTCTAAGAGCGCTTTTAAAGGGCCGGTTATATTTTATAAAACCAGGTTGAAAGTAGGTGAGGTATTAAAATTGTTGGACGCTGATTATTTAGAATAAAATCTTTCGAGTATATCACTACAACGACACTTTGTCATTCTGAGGAGTGAAACGATGAAGAATCTCATTATAATTATTGCAAGCCCATTTTCTGCAATAGCACTGTGAACCGAGGGTCCGAACGCAAACTGTCAAAAATAGGTTCTACTTTCAGAAACACCAGCCAGCTAAAACGCTCACCGCAGGCCTTTTCGAGCCATTTGAACGCTTGATCTTTATCTCCTAAGCCCGCATAGATTACGGCCAAATTATAAGCAGATACGTATTCATGTTTGGCTCTTTCATTCAATTCAGCGAGCACCTTCAATGCCTCTGCTGTTCTACCCGAAACAGCGTAGGCGTGCCCAAGGCCTCCCACTATGAGTGCGAGTCCACGAGAAAGTTTCACGGCCTTTTGAAATTCCGCAATAGCTTCCGGATACATCCCTTTTTGCTCATAGGTTTGTCCAAGCAAAAAATGTGTGAGAAAAAAATTCTCTTCTAATTCAAGCGCATGTTGGTAATGTTCTAAAGCTCGGTCATATTGGTGGGCGAGGTGGTATGACCATGCCATATCCGTGTTAATAATAATTGAGAGCGGATCAAGTTTCTGGGCTTGTTTGAAGGCATTGATAGCTTCATCAAAAAGACCCACCCAACTTAAGTAATGAGCATAAAAATGGAGTGCATCCACGGAGCCGGGATTGAGTTCAACGGCTTTTTTGAATTCTCTTTCCGCACCTTTCCAATCCCACTCAAATACAGCTTTTACAACTCCTAAAGAGGCATGCGCATCAGCAACGGTACTATCGACCTTGATGGCTTTCTCGGCTGCCTTTTTTGCTTTTGGCATAACCAAATTAGACGGTAACGCACCATAGTTTGCAAAGGCCAGGTAAGAATCAGCTATTCCAACGTAGGCTAATGCGTAGTTTGGCTCCATCGCAACTGCCTTCTCAAAATACACGATCCCTTTCTTCAGTCCGTCATCGGTTCGCTTATTCCAGTAATGGCGCCCCATAAGATACAGATTATATGCTTCAAAATTCTCGGTGTAGCGATGGACAAGCGGAATGTTTTTACCATTAACAAGTCTTAGCTTCAATGTGCTAACAATAGCCCGGGTAATGTCATCCTGGATGGCAAACACATCTTGCATTTCACGTTCGTAAGTCTCAGACCAAATATTATAACCGTCTTCTACATTACTGAGCTTCGCCGTGATTCTCAGTTTCTGATTCTCTTTGCGCAGACTTCCTTCGAGTATTTTGTCTACATTCAGTTGCTTTCCTATCTGGCGAATGTCTTGAGCCACGCTTTTGAATTGAAAAGCAGAGGTTCGAGACACCACCCGCAGTCCTTCGACTTTCGTGAAAGCGTTGATGAGCTCCTCGGCGATCCCATCACAAAAATATTCCTGGTTTCCTTGTGGGCTTAAGTCGATAAAGGGGAGTACTGCTATCGAAGCACTGGTGGTCTTCGTGATTCGGAACGGTCCGTTGGATTCTTTGCTTAACTTTTGGTGGGCATTTTTTTGAGCAGCTCTTTCCCAAAACAGGACTCCCGCGACCATAATCAAAATCATCAGAGTTGCCATACTTATTTTCGTAAATCCTCGCCTACGAGTTAATAGGCCGAAGTTGAAGTGTCTTTGTTTAGTCTGCCCAGATTCGAGCTCGGCGTTAAAGGAACTTAGAGCATCCAATACTTCATTCATGTTGAGGTATCGTTCGTCGGGATCTTTTGTCATAGCTCTTCTTACGACTGTTTCCAGTTCTCGCGGCAACTCTGGATTTAGATCGTTTAAAGACATTGGTTCTTCATTCAAAATAGAATATATGGTAGTCATGTCGAAGTCACTCTTGAAAGGCAGTTGTCCAGTGAGCATTTCATACAGCATTACACCCAATGCCCAAATATCAGTTCGATGATCTACGTCTTTCGCCTGAAGTTGCTCAGGTGACATATAAGCCATGGTGCCTACAATCATACCCTCTTTGGTAAGATGCCTTTGCCCAGCTAATTTTGCGATGCCAAAATCAATAATCTTGACTTCACCCCGATGCGTCAGGATAATGTTGGAAGGCTTGATATCGCGATGGATAATTCCTGCTTCGTGTGCTCTTGCCAACCCTCGTGATAGTTGAATGGCAATGTCTATAGCCTCTTTGACCGGCAGGGGGCCCCGGTTGATTCTTTCCCTGAGGGTTTCGCCTTCATAGTAAGCTAAGCAAATAAATACTTGCCCTGTTTCGGTTTCGTCAATCTCATGGATCGTACAGATATTGGGATGATCGAGTGCCGAAGCTGCTTGTGCCTCATTGATGAATCGGCCTATAGCTTCATTATCACGGGTTAAATCCGACGGCAAGATTTTGAGCGCGACGGTACGGTTTAGCATGATATCTTCGGCTTTGTAAACCACACCCATCCCGCCTTCCCCAAGTTTCTCGGTGACCATATAATGTGAAATAGTCTGACCAATCATTATGAAGGCAAACCGAATATTAGACGATAATGGATTAGTATTTATTCTTTTCCGCGTTCCCAGCGCCCTCTGCGGTGAATAACAAACGTTAAAAAAAATACATAAATTTTGATAAAAAGTCAAGTTAAAGTCGAAAAAACAGGGTAAAACCTCAGTTACGGTGAGGTAACCACCCCTACTCGTTCACAGACTGTGTGAAAAGTCAGACTCTGCGGTGCTTGTCATTCGAGGAATCTGGACGTAAGGTGCAGTTTATTAAAAAGATTCTTCCAGAATGACATCAAGGTCTTGCTGAGCTAAGGAACGTCTCGATTGTACTTTTCGCACCCTCTGTTAACTTGGGAACGAGATTTTCCTAACCAAGACTGAGGTATTACTAAACAGGATACAACCACCCCTAAGAGTCAAATAATTGAAATTGGACAGGGATCGTAACCCAAACACGAACTTTTTTATCCCGCTGTTTCGCGGGCGTCCATTTGACTTTCTTAACAGCTTCCATGGCGGACTCTTCAAAGCCGATATTAGCTGGTTTGGCTTTGATTATTTCCACACTTTCTGTTCTTCCATCAACTCCAATTATGACTTTGACAAATACGATTCCTTCAATTCTAGCTTTTTCAGCAATCTGCGGATATTTCAGATGCTTTTGGAGTTCTGCAAAGCCTCCTATGATTTGTGGAGCTTCATCATAGGCTACGAAAATTGGTAATCCACCATCTTCTTGAGGGGGAGGTGGAGGGGGCGGTATC
Source organism: bacterium (assembly GCA_046758765.1). Lineage (GTDB taxonomy): Bacteria > Zhuqueibacterota > Zhuqueibacteria > Oceanimicrobiales > Oceanimicrobiaceae > JBHIAW01. The sequence continues at coordinate 2,058 of JBHIAW010000041.1, read as the reverse complement.
TCGGAAAAATCAATTTCTGTGGAAGCTATGGTTACATCCTCAGGAATTGATTCCTCCTCGGTGGGAACCGGGACGGTGGGTCTGACCGGCGGCGGAGGTCTTCGGATTTGCTCTGTTACTGGTATGTCTGCAACTTCTATATTAACATCGACCTGACTTAATGCTTCAGGAGCGAGTGAGAATTGTTTTGCTAATTGAAACGCTGTGATAAATAACAGCAAGGTAACGGCTAAAGTGAATTCATAGAGTCTTTTATACCGAAGTTTAAGATTCACTTTAGGGCTCTTGTGCTTAACCAGAAGAGCGGTGTCCACTGTATCTGAAAAAAATTGCCTGGTTTCACAATTAATCTTGCTTTCAGGTTTCACCATTAGTGACCAAGATGGGCTCTCGAATGGGGCAAAGCGACGTCTAGTTTTGAGTATCATGGCTGAATACTTCTTTGTGAAATATCAAACATTCAGAGTAGCGTTTATATTTTCTAAGTACTTATGAATGTTAAATTTGAATTAACTTTTCTGATTTAATTACAAATCAAGTCTTAAAATGTTGGTTGAGGTTTCATAGATAGAATGTCACTTTGTAAGCAATCCTATTCAACTTCTTGATCACAAAGACAGTGTTAGAATAAAATTGCTTTTCTCGAGAATTTGTGTTACGTTTATCTATATATTAGACAAAGTATTAAGTGAAAATCTCTCAGATGATTGCCATAACAGGAAAAAATAAATTTTTGGTAACTATTCACCCTGCTCTGTCATTCCGTAGGAATCTTTGTAAATTCAAGCACACCGTGAGCGAGGTTCATCCGGACGTAGACTCAAAAAAGATTCTTCCTGAATGACAGGGTGATAAGATTATTTCCAACGGATCAAAAAACCCAACGGATTATGGAACTAAATTTATTAAAATCAGTTGTGTTCATCTATCCGTTGGAAATTCAATAATTGAGCTTCAATGAAATCTAGCTGATTTGTTTGCATAATAATTTCATAAGTCCTTATAGCCAATTGAGAACCTAACTCCCTTTAACAACTCTTTTTCAGATTCTTTAAAGAAATAGATTGGATAGACTATGAAGATCAAAATCATTTCAGTTGGAAAAAGAAAAGAAAAGTACTGGCAGTTAGCCGAAGAAGATTATGCGCAGAGAATTCTGCGGTATGTTCAACTTGAACAGTTGTCTGTTAAAGAAGCCCCTGCTAACGTGATTAAAAACATTGCCTTGGTGAAAAAAACAGAAGCAAAGGCAATTTTAACCAAGATTGACGATAGCGACTTTGTCATTGCTTTGGATAAAAAGGGTAAACTGTACTCATCTGAACAATTTGCTGAATTTTTGCAGGATCACTTGCTCCGTGGAATTAAGAAGAGCACTTTTGTTATCGGAGGTCCTCTGGGTCTGTCCGAGGAATTTTTGAATGAATCTGACATGACCCTTTCTTTCTCAAAAATGACTTTCCCACATGAAATGGCCAAGGTGATATTATTGGAACAGATTTATCGGGCATTTACTATATTACGGGGTGAAAAATATCATAAATGAAATTTTATGTTAGATTTCTCTTTGACATTATAGCAATAAATCCCTATATTTGAAATAATGAAAAATTACTTTGAGGCCTCAGTGGAATCAACTAAGGAAGGTGCAACCGTGGTCAAACAAGAGGACATAAAAACTGGAAAATTCTATCAACGAGGATTGGGACTTGAAAGAGAAGTCCAGGGTATCCTCAAAAGGGATTATTACAGCAACATAGTAGATCACGTACGAGCCCATGATTACAGTTTGAATGCTGCTGACTTGACCATATACTTGGCGAAAGAGTTTGGTTTTTGCTACGGTGTGGATCGGGCGGTGGATTATGCCTACCAGGCCAGAGAAAAATTTCCCGACCGAAGAATTTTCCTAACCGGCGAGATTATCCATAATCCACATGTTAATAAACGGCTAATTGAAATGGGCATCCAATTCCTCAGCGGTCAGTACAGTAATGGAATGACTACTGATGAGATCCGTCCTGAAGATGTCGTGATTCTGCCTGCCTTTGGTGTATC
>JBHIAW010000040.1:0-19289 GCA_046758765.1 bacterium | reverse complement strand
ATCCAATAGAAGTCAACAATTATACCCAATAATATTTACTTGACATGACACTAGTGTGGGATATCAAGAGCGGTAAATGCCTCCGAGCTTTGAGCGAGCATTCAGATAGAGTTTCCGCTATAGCGCTTACACAAGATGGGAGGCTGGCTCTATCTGGGAGTAAAGATAAAACACTGAGGATATGGGACATTGAAAATGGCCGATGCCTGCAGGTACTGCTAGGTCATACTGGTGAAGTTTACCCCGTAGTACTGAGGCCAGACGGTCGAGTTGTGGTCTCAGGGGATGATTGTAAATATATTTTGCGTATATGGGACATCAAAAGCGGTCAGCACCTGCAGACTCTTGAAGGCCACCGAAACTTGATCTCCTGCTTAGCGTCCACCATAGATGGTAGGTATATGATCTCGGGTAGCCATGACTATACATTGCGAGTTTGGGACTTTGAATCACCAGAATGCTCTGCCCTAGTTCCGCTTTCAGCAAAAATACACACGCAAGTTGCTGTTAAAGATAACCTGCTTATGATTGGCGATCTTGGTGGAAACATCTGCTTTTTTGAGGCAAAGAACTTAAAACCTTGCCCTCCGCTGGTCACTCCGGTGTATTTATATCGCTACGATAGAAAGGCATGGGATAGAAAACTATCCACACAGTGTGAATGGTGCGGGCAGCGCTTCATACCACCTGCCAGTGTCATCGAAGCTATACGAGGTATTAATCAAGACGCGAATTTATCCCCAGCTCAGTCACCTTGCCTGCAATTGCCCGATGAAGCTTGGGATGAACCACGTCTTCTCTCCGAATGCCCCCACTGCCACCAGCCGCTGAAGTTTAATCCGTTCATTGTAGATAACCGAGATCGATATTGATGACAAAGCCTTGGAAAAAAAATCAAATCGCCGAACTGCCGCAACAGCTTATAAAAGCCAAAGATTGGGAGAGGTTGGAACGCCTCCTATGTGACCTACGATTTATCGAGGCCAAGTGTACCGCCGGCATGACCTACGAACTGGTGAGGGAGTATGCCGCAGCCCTCGCCGCCTTGCCTGAGGCTGAGGAAGAACGACAAAAAGAGTCTGAACATGAGAAACGGATCAGGAAGTATACCGAGGATGTCATTGCCTTCTCCAGGGGCGAGATCCCTTCTCTTAAGGTCATACCGTCGGTTACACCCTGGACCGAGGATGAGATCAAGAAGGACAGCGACCGGATTGTCCAGAATCCCACCCGTCTGGATCGTATCCGCGCCTTTTCTCAATTTGTGAATTCGGAAAGTCACGTTCTGGCAAAATTTGGACATATTCCCGGCTTTTGTTTGCAGCAAGCTTATAATTCTGCCAGGTTCGGCACGGTGGCAGATGCTGCTGAAAGTCTTGTCAGCGCTGGCGTAGATCAAGTTCTACTTCTTAAGTCCCGATGCCAACGGCCCGAATATGATCCGCATCCTGCACTGCTGCGAACGCTTGCGGGCCACAGAGGATTGGTCTATAGCGTAAGCGTTACTCCAGACGGCAGGCGAGCCGTATCAGCAAGCAGTGACCGCACCGTGCGGGTGTGGGACCTGGAAAGCGGTGAATGTTTACAATGAAAGGAGTTGAAATATGAAGGATCCTTTACACAAAGCTGCTGAAAAAGGTGATATTAAAACGCTTAAACGACTGCTAGCGGAGGGATGGGATGTGAATTCTGACAATAGTATAGTTAGTTTTGACATTGAAACGCCCCTGCATGTTGCTGCACGTAACGGCCATATTGAGATAGTCAAATTACTTGTTGCAAATGGTGCTGATGTAAATGCGGGAGAATGGACTCCTTTGCACGTAGCTGTCCGTTTTTATCAAATAGAAGTTACAGAATTCTTGCTGGCAAATGGTGCAGATCCGAATGCGCGGAGCCGCAACAAACTAACACCTCTACATCTTATAGCAAAAGATAGGGGCTCTCGACGCGCGGCTGTACTAGGTATAGAATTAGCAGAGCTATTGCTTGCCAAAGGTGTAAAAATTAACGTCAAGGACGAATATGGACTAACACCCTTACATTGGGCAGCAAAAAATGGAAACATGAGACTGGCAGAAATATTGATTGCGAATGGTGCGGACTTAAACGCTAAGGGTGAGAAAGGTTGGCGTGGTGAGACCCCGCTGAGTATCGCAATATATAATCGCAATAAAAGGATGGAGGCAATGCTTCGCAAATACGGAGCAAGGCAATAAAACCGGATTCCCGCTTATGATCGATTCTTAGAGGGACGAGTTTCCATAGAACTCAAACAATGTAACCGGAATATATACTAGAATTTGATAATAAATTTCGACCGCTAAAGTTTGTATTGACTACCTGAGGTTAAAGTGCAATTTGTTTAAGCACTACATTTATTTAGCTTAGTTATGGTTGTGTTTCCAGAACTGAAGCAGCTCTGCAGTAAACAGTTCATGCATCTCATCTTGGTGGACCTGCGCTGGGGGGTAGATGAATAGGAGGTGAAACTATGGCGCAAACCAGCAAAACCTTTCGCATTTTCGTCAGTTCCACCTTCACCGACCTGAAGGAGGAACGGAACGCGCTGCAGAAGTATGTGTTCCCCAGGCTGCGGGAGTTGTGCATGCAGCATGGCTGCCGCTTCCAGGCCATTGACCTGCGCTGGGGCGTGCGGGAAGAAGCAGCGCTGGATCAGCAGACCATGAAAATCTGTCTGGGGGAGATCGACCGCTGCCAGAAGACCACCCCCCGGCCCAATTTCATCGTGCTTTTGGGCGACCGCTACGGCTGGCGGCCGCCGCCGGTGGAAATACCAGAACAGGAGTTTGAGGAGATAGAACGCCGTATTTCGGATGGCGCAGACAAAAAGCTCCTCATGGAATGGTACCGGCACGATGACAACGCCGTGCCGTCGGTGTATTGTCTGCAGCCGCGCAAGGGCGCGTTCGAGGGATCGAAGAACTGGGAGCCGGTGGAGCAGCGCCTGCACCACATCCTGCTGGAAGCCACCGAAGCGGTGAAGCTGACCCCGGAACAGCGCCTGAAATATGTGGCTTCCGCCACCGAACAGGAAATCGTCCACGGTGCCTTGCAGGTACCCGACGCCCAGGAGCATGTCTTCTGCTTTTTTCGCAAGATTAAGACCAAAAACAACTTGCCCTTAGGCGAGGATCTACCAACCGACGAACGGCTGAAGGATTTTGTTGATCTGCTGAAGGTAGAAGGAGAGTACCAACTGGATGCAGACGCGCACCAGCTTTTGGAAGAACTCAAGACTGAGAGACTGCGTCAGCATCTTCCCCACAACATCCATGAGTACGACGCCGTCTGGAGGAGTGAGGGCATCACCACGGACCACATCGGCACCCTGCCGAAAAAACTGAAAGATTGTTTGAAGCTGAATGACGATGCCAATGCGCCCCCGACTTTATGCGTCGATGTTTGGAGACGGCTTTCTGCGGTCATCTTGGACGAGGTCGGTAAGCTTAAAAAGGTTGATCCACTGGACAAGGAGATAACGGATCACGACGATTTCGGAGCAGACCGGGCCAGGTTTTTCATCGGTCGGGTGGGGATTTTAACCGCCATCAGCGACTACATTAAAAGAACGGATCCGCACCCCCTGGCGGTGCATGGGGTGTCGGGTTCAGGCAAAACCGCTTTGATGGCGCAGACGGTTGCTCAAGCTCGCCAGGCGCATCCAGAAGCCGAGATCATGTTTCGCTATATCGGGGCCACGCCGGGCTCTTCCGATGGGCGGACGTTGCTGGACAGCCTGTGCCGCCAGATTGCGCGTCGATACAACGCCGATGAAAGGGACGTCCCGACGGACTACAAGGAACTGATTGAGGAATTTGCCAAGCGACTGGCTTTAGCCACAGCGGAAAAACCGCTGACCATTTTCTTAGACGCTCTCGATCAGCTTTCGGACGCCGACCACGCTCGCAATCTCGTCTGGCTGCCGGCGGACCTCCCTGAGCACGTGCGCCTGATCGTTTCTACCTTGCCTGGGGAATGCCTCTCAGCTCTCGAAAAGAAACTTCCTGAAGCGAATCTTGTCGAGGTGCAACCCATGCCACCCGCAGAAGGGCGCAAGCTCCTGGACCTTTGGTTAGAACATGCAGGTCGCACGCTGCAAGTTCAGCAACAGAAAGCGATAATCGAAAAGTTCACCGGCTGTCCATTGCCGCTTTATCTTAAACTGACCTTTGAAGAAGCGCGTCTGTGGCGGTCTTATGATGGCGTTCCCGAGCTGGGTGCCGATATACCAGGCATGATTCACAACCTGTTCCAGCGTCTTTCGACAGAGGCGAACCACGGGGCAATGTTAGTCTCCCGCAGCCTGGGCTATTTAGCCGCTGCCAAGAACGGCCTCACCGAGGATGAACTGGTGGATGTGCTTTCGCGGGACAAAGAGGTGTTCCAAGACTTTATGGCTCGTGCGCACCATGAGCCGCCGGAGCGGCGTTTGCCGGTGGTGGTCTGGTCGCGCCTGTACTTTGACCTGGAGCCGTACCTGACGGAGCGCAGTGCTGACGGCACGACCCTGCTAGCGTTTTACCACCGTCAACTCGGTGAGGTAGTGGCGGAGACCTACCTCGGTGGTGAGCCTAAACGGCAACGGCACCGTGGGCTGGCACGGTACTTCGGGGACCTGGCCTTATGGGTGGAGAAATACAAAGCGCCAAATCTGCGCAAGGTATCTGAGCAGCCCTACCAGCAAACGTGCGGGGAAATGTGGAAGGAGCTCGAAGCTACCCTCTGCTGTCTTGAATTCATTGAGGCCAAATGTGCGGCTGGGCTGAGTGGTGATCTTCTCTTGGATTGTTCCCTGGCGGCAGGTTCGCAACGCATCTCCGCTTATTTAAAAAGCCGTGTAGACGAGTTTGGGTGGTTTATACGAAGAAACCTTGAGGTATTAACTCACCACCCAGAGCTAACATTTCAACAAGCGGTCAACAGTCCGGATCGTAGCCTCCCCGCTAAAACTGCACGTGAACGTTGGAAAGCAGGAAAGGAGCGTCGACCTTGGATCCGACACATAAATAAATCCGAAGGCGAAAGATCCTCCTTTCTGGCGCTTGGCGGGCACACTCAGGTGGTCGCTTGCTGCCATCTCTCTCGCGACAACCGTGTAGCTGTCTCTGGATCAACGGACGGTATGGCTGTAATATGGGATCTACGATCGGGTACAGCCATGCACTATTTACGCAAGCATGAGAGTCAAGTAACATGTTGCGCCGTTTGTTCTGGTAGTGATAGGGTGCTCATTGGTTCGCTGGATTTAACCGTCAAGGTTTGGAGCATCGACTCGGGAGAAATAATGGAGACTATTCAGACAGATCAAGTCCCCATTTGGATTCGTGAGCATCCCAGCAACGGGGATATAGTCAGCGTTCAGTGGCCTGTTGACCCCGAAGACGAGAGTTCAATTCTACAGGTCTGGCGTCCACAAGATGGCGACTATTTCACACTAGCGAAGCTTCGCATCGATGAACAGGTTTTCGAAGCTGTATTTTCTACTGAACTCGACCGCGTCTGGTATAGGACAGATAGAGAGCTGTTCTGCTGGGATTTAACTATTAATGAACAAAACCAGGTCCTACTACCCGAAATAGCTTCTTCGCCTCTGGCACTGAACGAGCGTGGCAATGGCGTTCTCTGCTTGGCGTTCAGTCCTGATGAATTTGTAGTGCTCAGGCTGCCATCCTGTGAAGTTTTTGGGGAGATCGACGAGCGCGAGTCATGGGAATACGCATTGTGGTCTCCGAAAGGAGGTTGTGCAATCTCGTCGAACCTTAGCAGGATCGCAATAATAGAACCTGAAGGCCCGCCAGTGATGGAGATCATTGAGGTCGGAACAGGCCAATCCATAACGAAACTTACCGGTCATGCAAGGGAAATCAATGATTTTGCTTTTTCGGACGACGGCTCTAAAATTCTATCATGCTCATCTGATAGGACCGTTCGTCTCTGGAATATACCCAAATCTGCTGATAATACTCGCATTACCAAGGACGAAATTGCCGACGTGAAAGCAGAGGAAATTTGCTTCTCACCTGTTGGTTTGCTGGCAGGAGGAATACGGGAAAATGAACTGATTCTTCTGAAGTACAGTTCCGACAGATGGGAGGTTTTACGAAAACCAATAAGTTATGTAGAGCATGCTTTCTCCTTGACATTTTCGCCAGACAGCTCTTGCGTTTCCTGGGTTGAACCTGGTTATCTTAACCTTGCTCAATGCTACGACATTAATGCGGATGTGGTTACGTCTTTTGAAGGCCCAGACAGCCACATCGCTGAGGATGATTTAATGCAATGCTGCTTTAGTTCTGACGGACGACGACTTCTGGCCCGATCAACACACGAGATTTTGGGCTGGGATGTGAGCTCAAAGAAGCTTGTCCTGAAACTGCACTCCAAATCCAAGATAAATGACATGATCGTATCCCCGGACGGGAAATACCTGTTCACTACTCACGCACAAGAGCACTGCGTGCGTATTTGCGACATCGAAACTGGCGAGTTGGTCTGCGACCTTGAGTGTGAGCATGCTCCAGGGAGAGTTCGAATATCTCCAAATGGAGTCTTTGTCGCCGCGCCCATCCTCTCAACCGATGAGGTCAGGGTATGGGAAGTATCATCAGGAACCCTCATCGCAAAACTTAAGACGACCGACATAAACTCCTCTTTTGTACCAACGGATAAGGTTGGGTTTACCGCGTGCGCCTTCTCACCTGACAGCTTGCGCATTTGCACCGGTGGTTCATGCGTTGCTGGAATCTGGAACGTCCATACAGGCCACGTTGAGCATGCTCTTCTTCGAAGCGACGCCAGAGTACTTGCCTGTGAGTATTTTTCTGATGGATGGCACTTGGTGCTACGACGAGCGCATGGTGAGATGGCTGTTTTCGATTCCCGCAGCGGCGATTTGATTGCAAGATGGCTTGGTCACGCCGAACGTGTTAGAGACTATTCTAAAATCGCTTTAACTCCACTTGCAAACGTTTTCGGGATAGCCCATATTGACCAGATTGTCGAACTCCTCCAACTAGAGGGTGTCGATACAGGCCCGCCTGTTGTGACCCCTGTCCGCCGGTGGCGCTTCCATTCCACCAAAGAACAAAAAGAGGAGACAGGTTATCGAGAAGAAAACATGACCGCCAGATGTCCCGAATGCGGTGTATGTCATCCGGTCACTCCTCAGCACTTAGGCAAGATCCTTACATGCCCAGCGAGAGGCTGCCGTCGTCAGATGTTGGTCAGTCCAAACATGTGTGAGTGACACATTTTGTGGCCAATTTTGTCACAGAACAGAGGAACATCAAAGTAAAAACAGATTAAGGCTAAGGAGGATAGTCTGATGAGTAGCGAAGATTTAAAGACCAGACCAGGATCTCGTTTTATGTGGGATGAGAAAGATTCGTAAATTGATCGTGTCACTGATCGCGGGCATCAACGGGAGAGGCGTTGTTTGGGATTTCACAACAAATACCCAGTCCCAAAAACTGATTAAGAGCCTTGCTGCAAAAGAATAAGGATTTGTTATGAGAACCTCAAAGAAAAACACCTTCTTAGTGAATTGGCGTCGTCGCGTTAGAAGCTTCAGGCGAAAGTATCTACGGCTTTGGTGGCAGGCTTATCAGTGGCCGGTTATTGCGGGGATTGCGCTTTTTGCATTAGCTTTAGGATACATTGGGTTCAGAAATTACTTTCTTGCCTTAGGAGAGTCGCGCTGGCCATTGGATATTTTCTATCTTGCTCTCCAGCTTTTTGTTTTGCAGTCTGGTGCAATATTGGGGCCGGTTGGCTGGGAACTTGAGTTAGCTCGCTGGCTCGCACCCGCGGTCGCGGCCTATACAGCTTTGAAGGCCGTGGCGGTGATTTTTCGTGAACAGCTTCAATCGCTTCGTGTACGATTTATTAAGGATCACATCGTAATCTGTGGACTTGGCCGAAAGGGCTTGCTTTTGGCCCAAAGGTTTTGCGAGTTGGGTCGCCGAGTATTAGTGATTGAGCAGAACGAAGGAAATGACAGGATTGATCGGTGCCGGGAACAGGGTGCTCTAGTTATGATCGGTAACGCAGTGGACCAGGTATTACTTCGCCAGGCGCGGGTTCACCGAGCCAAACACCTCATTTCTGTTTGTGGTGATGACGGCGTTAATGCCGAAGTTGCAGTTCTCGCCCGAGAACTGGTCAAGGATAGGCAAGGTGAAGTACTGACATGTATAGTGCATATTGTAGATCCCCAACTTTGTCACTTACTAAGGGAACAGGAAATTGGAACGGGCCGTGTAGATGCTTTCAGGTTAGAGTTTTTCAATAATTTCGATAGCGGAGCGCGAGCGTGGCTGAACGAGTATCCAGCCTTTGATGAAACAGGAACAGTGAACGGGGATCGGCCGCATCTGCTCATAGTTGGCGTAGGACGACTGGGTGAAAGTTTGATCGTGCATGCCGCCAAAAAATGGAAGGCTTTGTCTTCCCCAGCTAACGAAAAGTTGCGTATTACGATAATTGACCAGTTAGCCAAAATCAAACTGGAATCCTTGTGTTTGCGGTATCCCCAGTTGCCAAAGGTGTGTGAGCTGGTTCCTCAACAAATAAACATAGAGTCCCCGGATTTTCAACGTGCTGATTTCCTTTTTGATGATCACAACAAATGCAATATCACCAGCGTTTATGTTTGCCTGGATGACGATCCTTTTGCTCTGTCCGCAGCTTTGGCACTCCATTACCGCCTCAGGGAGTATAAGATACCCATCGTGGTACGAATGACCCATGATGCAGGATTGGCGACTTTATTGCGAGGAGAAGAGGTCGCCGGTGGTACCTTTGACAGGCTGCATGCCTTTGGGCTTTTGGATAAGACATATAAGCCAGAATTGTTGCTCGCTGGCACCCATGAAATCCTTGCTCGCGCCATTCATGAGGATTATGTGTACAAGCAACGAAAGGAAGGACAGACCCCTCAGACCAATCCTTCCATGGTTCCCTGGGAGGAATTGCCAGAGCAGCTCAAAGAGTCAAACCGCCGTCAGGCGGATCACATTGGCATAAAATTGCAGGCCATCGGTTGCGGCATTGCTCCATTGACTGATTGGGATGCAGAGTTGTTCGAGTTCACCGAGGAGGAAATTGAACTGATGGCAGAGATGGAACACGAGCGCTGGATGTCAGAACGGCTGCAGGCAGGCTGGAGGTATGCACCGGGAGAGAAGAACATAAAGAAGAAAACCAGCCCTTATCTGGTTCCGATGCAGGAACTACCGGAGGAGATCAAGGAATTGGATCGCAATACGGTGAGAGAGCTCCCCCTTTTTCTGGCTCAAGCAGGGTTCCAGATATACCGCCTGAAAAAAGTCTTCTGACAGATAAGCTTCTAAGAACAACCCACGCCGAGACACAGAGCACTCAGAGTGTCTTAAGTCATTTTACTAGAAACCCATTTGTTCGAAATTAACAATTCTAAAAATATTGAACTGAGAATTGCCCAAACCGGGTTTTTGAAAAAGAATCTGAGAACCAAAAAATGCTTGACAAGATAGAAATTGTTGTTTATATTTAGTAATAAACTAAGTTTATTGTCCCAACAAACTAAGCTTCTTCTCTAAAGGAGACCCATTGAATGCTGAAAATTAATACTGACAATTTAGTTAGTGGTAATCATAAAATTGTTAGAAACGCAAATAGTGCTAATCTTCTAAATCTAATTAGAGAAAATCAACCCATTTCTAGGGCTGCGTTATCGAAATCAAGTAAATTAAATAAGAGCACGGTTTCTAGTATTGTGGCGGATTTATTAAAAGAAAAGCTGATTCGTGAAACTACGGTTGGCAGATCAACAGGCGGCCGAAAACCGATTCTTTTAAGTCTAAATAAATCAGAGTACTTAATCGGTGCAATTGATTTCGACCCGGCATATAGTCACATAGCAATCGGAGATATAGAAGCTAATATTTTGAAAAAGAAGACCATTAAGACTAAAGCCAAGCAGCCTAAAGCTTTTGTTCAAAGATGTCTACGAGAGCTACTAGATATGAAAGATACTTTAAACTATTCAAATTTGAAGAAGGTAGGAATAAGCATTCCTGGAATAGTTGATACCAAAAAAGGCGTGGTTGTAATTGCTCCAGATCTTAAATGGGAGAATCTTAGTATCCGAAAAATTGTCAAAGAGTTTGACCCTAAAGGAACTATTCGGAGCGTAATAATAGAAAATGAGGCTAATTCGTCTGCATTGGCTGAACAGTGGTTTGGACAAGATGAAGTCAAAAACAAATCAAACATAGTATTTATTTCTGAAGGTATTGGCACAGGGATAATTCTTAATAAAAAGCTTATTCAAGGTTCATATCACGCAGCAGGACAATTTGGTCATATGACTATTGATGCAAATGGCAAGGAGTGTATTTGTGGAAATCATGGCTGCTGGGAAGATTATGCCTCAAATGTCGCGACAGTGAAAAGATTCTTTAATGTTGAAGAGTTTGATGGCAATGCTAATGACGAGCTGCCGAAGATCATCGATTTGGCCCAAAATGGTGATGAAATCGCTATTAATACACTTCATGAGACGGGGCGCTATCTTGGAATCGGAATTTCAAATATTATCAAAGCAGTCGATCCCGACGTAGTTATCATGGGCGGCCTCATTACCAATGCCTGGAATATCATTCATCCAGTCATTATGAGTGAAATAGAAAACAGAGTATTTAAGAGTATAGTATTTTCCAACACAAAGAAGAAAGTTCAAATTGTTTCTACATCATTAAAAGAACGTTCAAGTCTTATAGGAGCCTTTACCTTAGCGATTCGAGAAATATTTAGTGGCTACAAAATTACAAGGTAAGATAATAAATTTTTACATCTATGCAGAATAGGGGATTTCATTAGTTATTAATTATATATTGAAGAAATTGGCTTAGACAACTATCACCATTACTCATAATACCAATTCCCATAAAGAAGTTTTAATACGTTTTATTAGTGTTACAAAAATAAGGTTGAGCACGGTGCTGATCAGTGAAACTCGTCGAAACAGTATTATACAAGACGAGAAAAGTTGCAACAGCTATGTCTCTATTAGTCGTGAAGAAGTCGAAAATACACGAAAATTCGTTTTTCTACTCGGAATTACAATTTTTCTATGGCTTTGTCCATTAAGCGATATTCATGATGGATTGTTATGTTATTATATCGGAGGCGTTGGTCTTGGGTTTTTGATCCATCACTTTATTAAGAGAGGACTGAGAAATAGAGCTAAACGTTATCGCTTAGGTCAGACAATTTTGAGGATGCTAGAAGTGACAGATGAAAAGTTTCGGCCTATGGAAATAGAGGCTATAACTTTTTTTTCAAAACAGGACTGGAAAAAGCTTAAAAAACTGTTTAAGAAGAATCCAGAAGTCTTTAGTACCATTTTAGTAATAGTCAAAGCATCTATGCTGCGAGTACAAGGAAAGTATCATGAAGGTCTTGAAATAATTAACAAAGAATTGGAAAATCCTGATAGAACTAAAGAATTGGACGCTTATTTATATTGCCAAAAAGCTCTTGCTCTTGGAGAAATAGGGGAAGAAGAGCAGATGTTTGAGACCTTGAAAAAATCTTTGGAGAAAAAAAGTGATTGCCTTTTGTCTAAAGTAACTCTTAGCCTTAGGCTTGCTGAGAAAGTTGACACTAATGCAGAATCAGAACATCCAAAAGCTGCGCTTCGTGAGATTTGGCAGGCACTACAGTTGAACGCTAGAGAAGCGTCCCCTATATTAATAGGTCAAGGGATAGGTAGCACCGTTCCTGTAACTTGGACGTTGTTTCTTGATGCTTATGCGTATGCTCTACTCAAAGTTGGCCACTATCGCTTTTCTAGATCATTGTTGAAACAATGTATAAAAGACGATCCCAGTTTTTCTTCTCCTTATTTGCATCTTGGGGAGTGGTATATGGAAGCTAAACATTTCGATAAGTCAGATAAACTTGCGAGATTATGTTTATTAGTTGCAAAATATCTTGAAGATAATAAAAATAGCTTAATAACTAGAAGATGTGGTCAGCTTCTCAACAAGTTATGAATTTTAAACTAAAGAAATAGTCCAATATTTCAGTTAACTAAGTATATATCAGACACAAATTCCATTGATTAGTGTTTGAAGGATGATGAAGACTGGTACTTACAGAGTCTCAGTAATTCTTAAAGATTTAGTTCCAACGATGTCAATGTTACTTAGTGCTTCCTTTCTTTCAGGCAATGAAGAAGAGTTCATAAAACTTATTAAATAAATAGAACTTACTGAATTAATGGGGAGTAGAATATGGTAATACTATTATGACTCATTAGAAGCATTTTAGACGCGAGCATAATTAACTTCCATGAAAAGGACATCAAATAATTTTGCCCATTTATCTCCCATTATTCATCAATCCACTTCGTCAGAAATTTGATTAGCTCTATTTATTCATATTTAACATTTTAACTAAATGCATCACAAAAATACAACAACTTTAAGGAGTGCGGCCATGAAAGGATTATTATTAGAAGCACAGTGGGAACCCAGAGAGGGGTATGCGCTTTCTGAGTTCGAAAAGACCACGGGAAAAGCCATTACCGGCTCCAGTGTCTGGCGTCATCCAAAGTTAGAAGTGAAAAGCGTGGAGACCCCAGCACCCGGACCTGATGATGTGGTTATAAGAGTCAAGTATTGCGGCGTCTGCGGCTCCGATGTTCACTTTTATGAAACCGATCAAGATGGTTACATGCTTTATCCCGGTCTTACAAAATTCCCTGCAATTATTGGACATGAATTTTCTGGAGTTGTGGAAGAAGTAGGTAAGAATGTCAGAGACCTGAAGCCAGGCACTCCTGTCACCTGCGAAGAGATGATCTGGTGTGGCCATTGTGTACCGTGTCGAAACGGATACCCCAACCACTGTGTAAATCTTGAAGAAATTGGTTTTACAATTAACGGGGCTTTTGCGGATTATATTGTCATTGGAGCCAAATATTGCTGGCCTGTGGATGCATTAGTAGAGAGATACGGCGACTTCGAAAGGGCCATGCAAGCGGCGGCGTTCTGTGAGCCAACTTCGGTGGCCTATAACGGGGTGTTTGTTCGTTCTGGCGGTTTCAAACCGGGAGCCTATGTTGTAATATATGGTGCTGGGCCCATTGGCTTAGCTGCCATAGCTTTGTCGCGTGCGGCAGGTGCTGCGAAAGTCATTGCGTTTGAAGTTTCTGAAGCTAGAAGAAAATTAGCTGAAGCCTTGGGAGCCGATGAGATATACGATCCAGTAGCATTAACCAAAGAGGGCACTAAACCGCGTGATATTATTTTGCAGTTAACCAAAGGAGAAGGTGCAGACATGCAAGTAGAAGCTGCCGGTGCTATGAACAAAACAATTCCTGAAATGGAGGCCTCTTTAGCCATTAACGGCAAGATTGTTATTATTGGTCGTGCGGCTGAACACGTGCCTATGTACTTGGAATCCTTGCAGGTTCGCCGTAGTCAGGTCTTTGGCTCTCAAGGCCATTCTGGTCATGCTATTTTTCCCAGTGTGATTCGCATGATGGGAGCAGGTCTTATTGATATGTCCAAGGCTGTCACTTCTGTCCGCACCTTAACTGATGTGGTTGAAGCCATTGAACTTTTGACAAAAGCAAGGACCGAAGGAAAGGTTCAGGTTAAGGTTTCTTAAAAATGAAAAATTAAGACATGAAGTACAAGAGGTAATCGAAGAACGGTCTATATTATTAAGTGAGTGATATAATGGAAGACAAGATGCTTGCAGCCATATTTGAGGGTGAAGGCAAATTGGCGTTGAAAGAAATACCTATCCCTAAGATTACCAAGAATGATGAAGTGCTTCTCGAAGTTAGAGCCACCGGAATTTGTGGTACGGATTTACATATTTTATCCGTGCCGCCAGGACATCCAGCAAATCCAGACGTCATTCTCGGACATGAATATACCGCCACAATTATGGAGGTTGGTCCAGCGGTAACACATCTGCAACCTGGAGATCAGGTGGTGGTGGACCCCAATATTACCTGTGGTCACTGTACCTATTGTTTGATGGGATATTCTAATAGTTGCGAGAATATGACGACTTTAGG
Organism: bacterium; assembly: GCA_046758765.1. Taxonomy (GTDB): domain Bacteria; phylum Zhuqueibacterota; class Zhuqueibacteria; order Oceanimicrobiales; family Oceanimicrobiaceae; genus JBHIAW01. Next base: position 5,188 of record JBHIAW010000040.1, on the reverse strand, counting down.
AATTTTCATAAACGGTGGGCTGGCTCGGCTCAATACCGCCCCGGCTAAGGCACTGCATAAAGTATCTTCTAAAGTTCCGCCACATTTGGCGGCTCTGGCTGAACCTTTATCATGCATCATCAATGGCACGCAGAAACTAAAGCTTCATCCTGGTGAGAGTGTGGTGGTTTTAGGTGCCGGTCCTATCGGACTACTTTTTGTCCAGATGTTCAAGGCCGCTGGGGCGGGTAAAATCGTGGTGGCTGAGATTTCTTCTTACAGAAGTGAGTATGCTCTTAAATTAGGTGCGGATATTGTAATCAATCCTGAAAAAGAGAATTTGCAGGAGGCTATCAAAGAGGAAACAAGATTGGGTGCTGATGTGGTGGTAGACACCGTTGGAAGTTTATTCGGTCAAGCTGTTAAAGTGGTTAGATTAGGGGGCAGAATACTGTTATTTGGAATGAACCAGCAAGCCCACCCGCCAATCAGGCAGTACGATATTACGCGCAACGAACTCACCATTATGGGTACTTATATTGCCCTCAATACTTTTCCATTGGCTGTAAAGACCATAGAAAGCGGTATCTTGGATTTAGAAGCCTTGATCAGTCACAAGATCTCTTTAGAAGAGATTAATGAAGGCCTTAATGCTCTTAAAGAGGGTAGGGCTACGAAAGTGCTGGTCACGGAGTTCTAAGAATCACGTTATTTTAGCAAAAATTAATTTAGTTGTATTCGAAAGTTGAAAGGAGAATCAACAATGATTGAAGAGTCAAAATGGTTAGAATCAAATCGTCCTGATATTCGTTTTGAAGATACCCCGGTGGGACGGTTGAAAAAGCAAATTTGGGAAGCCTCGGACGAGGAGATTGACACAATTTTGGAAGAGTATGGCATTCCTTCGCCTTCTGAATTGGGCAACCCAGGGACCTATATTCAGAACACCATTCGACAGAAAGTAATCGAGAATCGCAAAAAGAACGATATCGTTTTTATCCCGCTTGGCACAACCGAGAACCACGGATTGCACACCATCACACACCTAGATAATTTTATGGTTTCGCAAATTTTGGAAGGCGTCAGGCGCTATACTGCAAAACAAGGTCGGCCGATCAATTTGGCCTATTCACCGCTGAACTACGGTGCCCACCCGCATCATCATATCGGGATGCCCGGAACCGTCTGTTTGGATGAAGAGACGGTAAGAAAAACTTTGATGAGTGTCATGCTCGGCTTTTGGAACGACGGTTTTCGAAAAATCATTATGGTGAACAATCACGGCCAGCAGTGGGTGTTGAAATCAGCGGTCCAGGAATTCCAGAAAAAATATAATCTACCCGGCATATTCTGGACAATGGACTGGCATCGCGCTGTCCGGGAGTTTTTCCGCACCAAAGGCCGAGGCGGATCATTCGACACAGATTTTATTCATGCCGACGAGGCTGAAACGGCCGTTATCCGCCTATTGATGGGCGAAGAATCCGTCGATATGGAATACGCCGTGGACACGGAACCCGAAGGCTTTGTCCCTGATGGTCATTTCGATAAAGCTGTTGATCCTTACCAGCGTCCCATGGGCTGGGATGAAGGTCAAGGACATTTTGCCATAGAATTGGCTTCAACACCCGAAGGCGTGGTCGGTCGTCCCACACTGGGTGAGCCTCATAAAGCCAAACGCTGCATCGCTGCAATCTTAAGGTACTTGACTTTAATTAATGACCAAATATTGGAAGCCTTTCCTCCTGGTGAAGTTCCTCCAGTTGAGAAGGTCTGTCTACGTAGCAAGGAGGAGATGGAACCGTATCTGAAAGAGCCGCTCAGTCCGGGTTGGAAGCCTGTCAATGCGCTGCTGAGGATAGGAGGGTAATCTGGAAGATGGTAGATGTAAATGAGAATTAAATAATGAAACTTAGCATTGTACTCTCAACCCAGCCAGCGTCTTTTTCTGCGTTGGCTTACAAAGGTGAGTTCGAGGCTAATGTGGCTAAAATCGCCGCGCTGGGATACGACGGCGTTGAACTGGCGGTTCGGAATCCGGGGTTGCTAAATGCAAAGTATGTAGAGAAAGTCGTCGTTGAAAATGGCCTCCGGGTCCCTGCCATCGGCACCGGCCAAGCTTACGGTGAAGAAGGGCTCTCTTTTACTCATCAAGATGAAGAAATTCGAAAGCAAGCGGTTCAGCGGATTAGGGAGCACATTGATTTTGCAGCTCAATTTCAGGCCCTCGTGATCTTAGGCCTTATTCGCGGTAAAATCGAAGACACCATTGATAAGAATCTTGCCTTGGAATGGTTGCTGCAAGCACTGCGGGAATGTTCAACATATGCAATCAGTAAATCTGTAAAATTGGTGATGGAACCCATCAACCGTTACGAGACAAATCTAGTCAATACCGTTGCTGAAGGTCTGGATTTGATTGAAAAAGTTGGAGCGGAAAATCTGGGCTTGTTACTGGATACTTTTCACATGAATATCGAAGAGCCTTCCATAGAGGAGAGCATTCGAAATGCGGCCCAGCGCCTTTTTCATTTCCACATAGCGGACTCTAACCGCTGGTATCCTGGTGCGGGTCATATAAATTTTGAACACGTTGTAGCAGTTTTGCATGATATTGGATATAAGGGTTATATATCCGCAGAAATTCTGCCATTGCCGAATTCGGATACGTGCGCTGAGAAAACAATAATAACTATGCGGCGAATTAATATTAGGAGTTAGAATTGACAACTCAACATTTGATAGAACGGCTTACAGCTATTCATACCAATACTAATCAAGTCTTGGAATTACAAATTAATTCAGAGGAAAGTCTTAAAATCTATGCGCAATCAATTAACTGTCGAAATGATATTTTTCTTTTCATTGCGAGGAAAGGCATAAACAAATACCTGTTTGTCATTTCTTCAAAGGGGGATCATGCCATTGTCAATAAATTTCAGGGCGAAATTTTGAGAAACAATATATTTGAAAAACCCACACTAATAAAGCAATGTACAATTAATCATCAAAATGCTGAGATTATTCGAGAATTGTTTGATTTCACTAAACCGGTCTTAATTGGTTTGCAAAACTCAATTGGTTTTGGAGATCGCTTGGGATTAGCTAATCCCGCTCATTTGCGAGCGGTAAGAGGTACAAACATGAAGCCAATCCTTGCCCAGCAATCAATTCGGGAGCTTGAGAGAACTAACCGCAGGCCGGAAGAGGTGATGGATGCCGCCACCTGGGCAGTATTTCAAGAAGGATTTAAAGAGGGCTTTGGCTCCGATGCGGATCATCTAAAAACCACTGATGATATTGATTTGATGGTAAGAGCTGGCTTTACTATGTTTACGTTTGACCCGGGAGCGTATGTCGTGAACGAAGCTGATTCTCTGCCTGTGAATGAGCTTTTAGCAAGAACCAAATCACTCCCTTGGGATCTTTTGAGCGATTCATTTGAAAAGTTGCTGTTACGATATGATAACAAACTGTTTATCATTTCTGATGATTTCTGTATTCAGCCAAACAAACATGAAGTATTACGAGCCCTAATCAAATATGGCGGTGTGGTCGCACATACCGTTAGATTGTATGCCTATTTGAAAGAAACCTACCCCAATTATCCGTTTGAGCTTGAACTTTCGGTGGACGAAACAGATTCGGTTACCTCGCCTTTTGAGCATCTCTTCATCGCTAATGAACTAAGAAGATTGGGCATAAAGTTGGTGAGTTTGGCCCCAAGGTTTGTTGGGGATTTTGAAAAGGGCATAGATTACAAAGGCAACCTTGACCAATTCAGGGAGCAATATTCTAAACACGTTAAGATTGCGGAGACTTTCGGTCCCTATAAATTGAGCATTCATTCCGGCAGTGATAAATTCAGTGTTTACGAGGAAATTGCATCTCTTAAGCAGGGACATGTTCACGTTAAAACCGCTGGCACCAGCTACCTTGAAGGCTTGAGAACCATAGCAAGCAAAGCTCCGGGTCTTTTCCGTGAAATTCTTGATTTTGCCAGAGAGCAGTTTGAAACGGAACGGAAGACTTATCATGTCTCCGCGGACATTCAAAACGTCCCTCCTTCCAGTGAATGTTCTGACCACCAACTATTAGAACTCTTTGACCAAAATGCTGCCCGCCAGGTTTTACATGTCACGTTCGGAAAAGTGCTGAGCTCCAAGGACAGGCAAGGAGAATATATATTCAGGGAACGTATTATGAAATGTTTACAGGAAAACGAAGAAACGCATTACGAATATTTGCATGAACATTTCCGCCGTCATTTGATGCCTTTCTACCGATAAATCGTAAAACAGATGGAAAATTGCTAGGAGAAATATGTCACGCATAGAAATAGTCCAATCGTTAATTTCCAAGGGCGCCATTGCAGTTATTCGGATGAGCGATTCTGACAAATTAATAAAAGTCGTGGAAGCCATCCATAACGGAGGAATCTCTGCCATTGAAATTACCATGACCATACCCAACGCCTTGAAAGTAATAGAAAATATAGCCCGTGTTATGGGCGACTACATTCAAACCGGAGTGGGGTCCGTGCTCAATGCGGAAACCGCCCGCCTAGCAATTAATGCTGGAGCACAATTTGTCGTCAGTCCTATATTTAAACCCGAAATTATTCATACAGCCCATCAATATGATCTACCCGCAGTTCCTGGTGGATTTACCCCGACTGAGATACTCCTTGCTCAGGAACAAGGTGCAGATATAGTCAAAGTCTTTCCTGCCGATGTGGTTGGGATGAACTTTTTTAAAGCCATAAAAGCCCCTATGCCGCACCTTCAACTCATGCCAACCGGAGGCGTCACCTTGACCAATGCAGGAGAATGGATCAAGGCCGGTGCCTGTGCAGTTGGCGTTGGCAGTGCATTACTGGACAAGAGAGCCATCGCTGAACAAAAGTATACCGTTCTGACAGAAAACGCAAAAACCTTGTTAGAGAGCATTGCTCAGGTTCGGCCTTAATGTCCCAGGCCCCTGCTTAATTAATGACAGAGTCAAAGTGCTTGATTTTGCAAGACGAGTTTATTCATTTGTTGTAAATAATTCATCTATGACTTATAATAAATGAAGAACTGTCATGAACAGCCCCCCTATTTTATTGGAGTTTCAGGACACAGAAGGATGATTTTACAAAACCAGAATCACAGAAAGAAGGTAGGTCAGAAATGCCCGTGAGGGCTTTCTGACATTTCTTGTCATGTAG
>JBHIAW010000039.1:0-19678 GCA_046758765.1 bacterium | reverse complement strand
GGAACCAGTTCCGGATTGAATAAATTTAGTAAGGAAACTGAAGAGTTCATGCATTATGACATGACCGTCGTAGTCGTTAAAGCTCTATAAATACTACGAGTTTCAATAATTACAGAACCATGTGAGAAAACTAGAGAAGAGGCATTCGATACGACGCGACAGGTCTAAATAAGTAATCAGCTTAATTGATTCAAAAATGGTTTTATTTGTTGAATAATTTCAAAATGCTTTTGACCGTTGCTGGCAATAAAACCCTTCTTGTTATAGACGTTTGGCTTATTATACTCTAACGGCTCACCCCAGAGGTCGGTCATTTTTCCACCAGCCTCGAGCAAAATGATCTCAGGGGCGCAGGTATCCCACTCTTTGGTTCTTGAATTGGGATGCAAATACAAATCACTCTTTGATTCTACCAACAGCCCGACCTTCAAGCCAACACTCCCGGATGAAACTTCTGTTGCAAGACCTAATGCGTTTTTCATACTATCTACCAATGCCGCCCTGTGAGACCGACTAACCACCAGTCGCATCCGATTGATTTCCGAAACTTGAGAGACTCTAAGTTGACTTCTTTTTCCATTTCGTGTGACAAAAGCTCCCATATTCTTCGCCGCTGAATAAAGCGTATCTGAAGTGGGTTGGTAAACGACGCCGAGGATAGGTCTGCCTTCTTTGATGAGACCTACCATAATTGAGAATTGCCCGACCTTGTCGATGAATTCCTGCGTTCCATCCATAGGGTCTACCAACCAAACTCTACGGCAGCCTAATCGTCGCGAATCATCTATGGATTCCTCTGCCAGTATGCCATAGTCAGGAAAAAGATTCCCAAGCCTTTCGGTGATGAAGGCATTTGAAGCTTTGTCGGCTTGTGTGACCGGCTCTCTCTCATTTTTGAAGTAGACCTGGTAATCTTGCTGGTAATATTCAAGAACAATCCGGCCCGCTTCCCGAACCAACTCTTCTGCGGTATTCAGTTCTTTAGTCAACATACGCCAAAGTATTACAATTTTCTCTAAGAATCAAGCTCTTGTCCCAAATAAAAAACCCGTTCCTAAAATAGAAAACGGGTAAAACGAATCAAAACTTGACCTTTTTTGGAGTTTTAGGGAATATCATTCTTAATAAAGTTACTTAGACTTCTCAACTCCAAATTAATTTTCAAATATGACAAGGTCAGCTTTTTGCAGTCATTTATTTTCCTGCAAGTCTATGAATTTTATTGATGTCCAGATCGAGACAGATAATGTCAAAATTATTCCCTTCAAATTGAGTAAAGATCAAACTTGAACCGTCTAAGGAAAATCGTACTTCTCCCAACTCACCTTTGACCTTGTAAATCATTTCGGAACTCTTTGTTTTCAGATTTAGGCTCCAAAGTTCGGTTATCTCTTTGTCTTCACCCATCCTTTGAAAATAGAGAAAGGTGGCCGACGGGTCCAAAACAATTTTTGGAAACGGACTTAGAAGCAAATCCTGAAATAGTACTTCTCGACTCTTAGACTGTAAATCAACTTTCACAATGGAAAATAGTCCTTCATACTGGGTAATATGACAATCTTCGTTACTTTCAAAACTCACGGTTACAAAATTGTTTTCGTCAAGCCAAGTTATGGTTGGCCACCAAGGTGTATCAGAATATGATTTCCAAGCTTCTGTTTCAAACAAAATCCCGTCGTTGTCAATAGAATCGGGGTGACAAAATCTAAAGTAAGATAGATCTTCCTTTTTGTGTCGTCGGATTATGATTTGTGCTGTTTCTTTTGGAGATGAAACTAAGAACTCATCGGAATCAAAATCAGGCAGCATCCCCAATCCTAACATATAATATCCGACGGAAATCGGCAGCTCTGTTGAGGCCTCCAAGAGCACCATTTCACTACTTTGCAGGTTAAAATACCAGAGCTCCCAACCTTGAAGATCATCATAAAAATCAAAATCAGTTTCATCCATTTCTAAACCCGACCTGGCCTTAAGCACAAGAATCCCGTGTTCATCCGGGAGGACATTATAATCCAAAACACCATTTGGGGTCAAGTAATCAACCGCCTGCCCTTCTCGATCTGATTTAGACAATCTATAATCCCAGGGTTTTGGAGATAAATAATCCCCGCTGAAAACCAAAAACAGTACACTCCTGCCGTTTTCAATAAATCGAGGCTTAATCTCTAGTAGATTCTCTGTACTGGTAATATTTATTAAACGAACTCCAGAGTTAGAATCCATCGGTGTGGAATAGAGGTCTAAGTCATGCACTCCCAAGAATAAAAAAGCCGACATGAAAATTCTAGTCAGACAAATAGGAGTATTTTTTACAACATTTTTCATTGAGAATTCACTCTTTATGTACATCCCTATACTATATAGACCGAAATTTAACTAAAATTCTCTCACACTATTTCTTTTTATTCACAATAACCGATATTTCTGGTAATTCCAGCACCGCCAATTCAGGCATATTTTTCCAATTATCTGTTATTTCGAAGTGAACTCTCTTCAATAATTCGTTCTCTTGGTCTAATATCTCCACATGCCATCTACCGACGCTATTTTTTGGAATTTCCAACCAGCTCCAAGCCCTGACACTGCTTTTTCGAATATTCATTGCTATCTCTGCGACAGCTTGACCGTTAAAGTACCAGATATGTTTTATTCTTTGAGGTCTTATGACCTTGAATATTCCATGAAAACAGTACAGCTTGGAAACTGTGACCGCGAATATATTAGTAAAGCTACTAACACTCCACTTTGTGCGTTGATCTAAATCTTCATGAATCAACGGTTCACTGAGCATGACGGATGGATTTACACACTCATTTTGAAGCGTGAAATCTTCATTAATTCCCTGAGCCAACGTCATATTAGCCTTCCCTGAACACCACAAAATTGCAAATATCCAGATTAATGCGGTACAGGTTTTCATTAGCAGACACCTCTAACAATTAAACAACGATTATTGACGTACTGCAAAAATGGGACAATGTCAACTTTCAACAAGTTAGATTTGTATCCAATGTCCCTTAGCAGGCATCCAATACTTACCAGTTAAGATTTTTGGCGGCCTACCGTTTTGCACCTACGCCATTATTTATTCTTAATCTTTGTACAATCCGATGTTTGACTTTTCGAGATTCTAACGCAATTCTCAAACACAGTTCCTGTTTACAGAGCATCTCATTCAAATCTGCGCTGTCCGTTATGATTCGATCATATTTTCCGCTACCAATTGATGTTTCAGCAGTATAAGTCACGTGACCATCGTGCCAAATAATCATATGATAGCACGTCGGGTACGCTTGCCCTTCGTAAATTAATGGCATATCCCCGATGCATTTCTTTTTCGCTCCCTCCATGTTCACTCTTCTTATAGTTATTAGATATGCATTTCGCTTGCACTTCAAAGTGCAAAACCAATGCCAAATTCAAATCATTGTCATGAATTATGATTTAGAACATCTCAATTGTTGCTTAATCCTTAAGAAATCAAGTTATTACGAGTCTGCCTTAAACCATTCAACCGAGAAGATATTCTAAAACAAACTGCATATTAGCTACTAAATGATGTAATAATTACCCAGCGCGGCGGAGCCGCAAATAGAAGAAACGGATTGTTCCACTGTTCTATTGCTCGATTGTTGAGCCCGATGAACGGTCGCGGCCATCATGTATTCAGATTTCCAAAAATCCAATAATTTAACAATTTAACAATGCAACAATAGAGCAATCCCCATTTATTATTCCACGTTACATAAGATCTCTTTTCAAAAAAACAAAAATTTGATTGATAATACTATAATATCCTTGAATCCCTTTTGACATACATTACTTAAGTCCCGAGAACCATGATTTTGTCTTAGCACTTTTATTGAATATTCATAGATTTGTATCCGTTAAGTTTGTTATGAAGCGTTTTTAAGCTAATGCCTAATATCTTAGCTGCCCGGGTTTTATTGTTATTTACATATTCTAAGGTTTTAAGAATCACCTCCTTTTCCGTTTCGTATAATGTAGTGCCTATTGTAATACGAACATCAACTGTTGCACCGTTAGCATTGATTATTCTCTTCGGCAAGTCACTTAATTGGATGGTGTTTCCCTTACTCAGTACCACGGCTCGCTCAATAGTATTCTTTAATTCACGAACATTCCCCGGCCATCGATATCTAGTGAGCAGCTCAGCCGCTTGCATGGAAAATGACGATACCGTTTTATGATTTTTCTTACTGAACATTTGTAGAAACTCGTTCATCAACAAAGGAATATCGCCGGTCCTTTCCCGTAAAGGGGGCAATTCAATTTCCACCACACAAAGTCGATAGTATAAATCTTCTCGAAGTGTTTTTTCTTCGAGAGCTTGCTCAAGACTCTTATTTGTAGCCGCTATGACTCGTACGTCTACCCCAATTTCCTCCTTGCCTCCTAATCTTCGAAAGCGTCTTTCTTCAAGCGCCCTAAGAATTTTAGCTTGGGTTTCCAAAGGCATTTCACATACTTCATCCAAGAACAGGGTTCCTTGGTCGGCCAGTTCAAAGCAGCCAGCTTTCTCATTTAGAGCCCCGGTAAAGGCACCTTTCTCATGACCAAAAAGTTCATTTTCTAAAATTTCCTTAGGAAAGGCAGAGCAGTTCACTGCGATAAAAGGACCTTGCGAGCGGTTGCTTTTCTTATGAATCGCGCGAGCAACTAATTCTTTGCCCGTGCCACTTTCGCCGGTGATGATAACATTGGCGGTGGTGTCAGCAACGGCATCGATTAATTTGTATATTTCTTGTATCTCACTACTTTGACCCACAATGTCTTCATATCTCGTGAGATTTCGTAATTGCAATTCCAACTGCTTGTGTGAAACAACGAGACGATGGTGTTCTAACGCTTTTAGAATGATTGTTTTTAGCCTATGTGGTTCAACAGGCTTGGTTAAGTAATCATAAGCACCTTTTTTCATCGCCTCCACAGCGGTGGAAATCGTCCCCTTACCAGTGATGATAATAGTCTCAGTAAGAATATTTCTCTCTTTCAATTGGGTTAAAAGTTCAATACCGTCTAAGTCCGGCAGAGTTAAATCAACCAAAATTAAACCAAATTGCTCGTTAGATAATCTTTCTAGGGCCTCAGCACCACCTGAAGCTCTTGAAACTTCGTACCCTTCGTCAATTAACAGAGCCTCTAAGCCGTCAACTATATTCTCTTCGTCATCGGCAACAAGGATTTTGTCATTCCTGATGGGCATTCAGTTAGCAGCACAAAGTTGAGCGTCAAAGTTGCAGTTTACTTTTAGGCCAAATGCTAAAATTATGCCAATAGTAGGTGAATTTCTGTTTATTTCATTCGTATAAAATTTACGCACTTATCTTTATTAGATGTGCCTAATTACAGGTCACATAATACGAAAATTTTACACAAAATTGTATTTGACAACCATCACATTGTTCCCAAATGATACACCTGTTCCGATTCGTTCAAATGGTATGTTAAACAGTAAAACCTCAGTTACGGTGAGGTAACTACCCGTATTCGTTCACAGACTGTGTGAAAAGCCAGACTCGGCGGTGCGTGTCATTCAGAAGGAATCTTTTTTGATTGGACGTAAGGTCCTGTTTATTAAAAAGATTCTTCCAGAATGACATCAAGGTGTTGCTGAGCTATGGAACGTCTCGATTGTACTTTTCACACCTTCTGTTAACTCGGGAACGAGATTTTCCTGACAAAGACTGAGGTTTTACATTAAACAAAGTGTGGCGTGATATATCGGTCTTAGGAATTAACGGATTGACGTTGGACTATCAAATGGTGGTAGGGGTTTTAGTCAGGTGAGAGAAATGACCTTAATCCACCAATTCTTCCTAACGTAGCACCAGGCTACAAGCAAAATTTCGAAACTCAAATAACAAATAATAGCCAATTTCCAATTTTATGAAGACCAAATTCCTTTTATTGAATTTTTAAAATTGAGATTTGATATTTATTTGAAATTTGTGATTTATTTTTGAAATAATTTTGCATAAAAAACAAAGTTTTTCAGAATAATAGAATATACTCGCACAACTGACCGCCAACTTTTAGATGTCTGACAAATTCGACCCATTCAAACACTTTGGTTTTGGACGCCTACGTCATTCATTTTGCTTGCCCGGAGCCATTTTTCAACTAATTTCAAAATGTCATTTGTCATAAAAGGTTTAGCAATGTAGTCGTCACAGCCTGCAAAAAAGGTTTTTTCCCTGTCACCTTTCATGGCTTTAGCGGTCATAGCAACAACCGGGACATTCTTGAAATGCTCTTTTGCTTTCAGAATACGAGTAGCTTCATAGCCGTCCATACCTGGCATCATAATGTCCATCAAGATGAGATTGGGTTTAACTATTTCAGCTTGCTTTACGGCTTCTCGCCCCTCGCTCGCGAAAAACACCTTGTACCCCGCCTCTTCCAATATATACTGCATAGCATATTGGGTATCCTCATCATCATCCACAAGTAAAATCTTCACATTGGATTCCTTACTCATCCTGTCTTCTCTGGCAAAAGAAGCTAACTTTTTACTCACGCGCTTCTTCAAATCTGATATTTTAGGTAGGTCCAACACCACTCTTTTCTTTTTTGGCGGTGATTCAAGATGAGCTAAGAAGTCCAATAATTTCTCCGGCTCAAATGGCTTGACCAAATATTCGGCTGCTCCCATTTGAATAGCTCTGTCCTTTTCAGCTAATATGGATGCGACAATAACCGGGATATGTTTGGTGTCAGGATCTTTCTTTAATGACTCGAGAATATCCCAGCCATTCATTCTTGGCATGATGATATCCAGAGTTATAGCAAAAGGTTTATAGCGCCGAGCCAACTCCAAAACATCCTCACTGTTTTGAGGAAAAAGAATTTGATAGTTCCTGTCGTGTAAATATTGACGCATGATATAAATAACTTCTTTTTCATCATCGATTACAAGTACTGCCTTTTTTCGTACATCTAATTTCTCACGATCATCAGTGATATCAATTTCAACTTCATCTTTGAGTCGGTCAGCCACTTTTTCATCCAAATCAATAATCTCATCTTTAGCGATTTCTGATTTCTTTAGTAGCGGGATTAGAAGGGTAAAAGTGGAGCCTTTACCCAATTGGCTCTCAACCAATATAGAGCCCCCAAGGATTTCTGTAACCTTACGGGTAATGGCCAGGCCCAAACCCGTGCCTGCATAAGCTCTAGCGTCGGAACTGTCAATTTGCTGAAATTCTTTAAATATATCGTCAATCCGGTCTTTAGGAATTCCGATTCCAGTGTCTTTCACATCAATTCTTAACTTATTTTTGTTTTCCAATCTCATCTTAACAGTGATCTTGCCTCGACGAGTGAATTTTACGGCATTACTCAGTAGATTCATCAAGGCCTTGTTTATTTTGTCCTGATCCGAATAGATTAGCTCTGGAACTTCGGGTGAGAATTCCTGTTCCAAGGACAGGCCTTTCTCTACGCATAGCGGTCTAATGTGTTCGATGGCCTCTTCAGTCACAGCGCGGATAGGAATAGTGGAATACACGGGCTCAACCCGACCGACTTCAATTTTCGATAGGTCTAAGATGTCATTTATCAAATTTAGCAAATTCTTCCCGCTTCTCTGGATGATTTCAAGCTGCTTGATTTGCTCTTGGTTTAATTCACCTGGCATGCCACGAATTAGTATGTCTGACAAAGTTATGATAGCATTCAAGGGAGTTCGCAATTCGTGGGAGACGTTGGCCAAAAACTCCGACTTTAATCTGTTTGCCTTCTCCAACTCTTGAGCTTTTTGACCTGCTTCTTCAAAAAGTCTGGCATTCTCTATGGCTAAAGCGGCACGATCAGCAAGGTCCTGAGCCAACTTTAAATCACCTTTGCTGTATTTTCGGTTTGAATCAAAAGACAAATAGCTCATGGCCCCAATAATTCGTCCACGCACCCTTAGAGGCAAAATTATCAACGACGAAATTGGAAATTGTTGCATGAGGAAATGAAATTGGGTCTCTTTGAACTCATTCATCTCCTCAGCAAAAGGCTGAGCGGCCAACATAGGTTTACCCGTGGCAACCACATTGCCAATGATTCCTTCTCCCATGCGACACGGAAAATATTCACTCCCTTTAATGAATAGATCGACCAATTGGGGATTCTCATGAAAAGTGGACTGGGGGGTTAACAATTCACCACTATCATCCAGCAAGATTAAACTGCAAAAATCTCCAATCGCTTTCCCGGCTTTGTCTACAATGGCTTCCAGTACCTCAGTCATATTCAGACTGGAATGAAAAATTTTGCTCATTTCAGCTAACAGTTTAGCCTGTCTTTCGTTCTCCTTTTGAGCTTGAAAAAGGTGGGCATTTTCAATTGCCAAGGCTGCTTTGTCGGCAAAAATTTCAAGATCTCGAATTTTTTCCAAACTTGGCTTCTTTCGATCCTCGGGGTCGTCCACACTGATAATGCCTAAGATTTTGTCTTTTGTTCTAATGGGTACCAAAAGAGCATCCAAAGCATGCCACTCATCCTCTTTCCTGTCACCTAAATCCGTGTAGATAGAATAGGGCGTTTTTTTGCCAACTATTTTTGAATCATGTTCCACAAAATAAGAGTTGCTGATTCGAAACTCATCTCTGAGATACTGATCGGTATGTTCAAACGGGATGTCGCCCCAACTCATCACCTCTTCCACCTGTGAAGGCGCAAGTCCAGCAGTTGCAACGGGTCGTGAGGTGCGCCTTTCGTGGTCTCGCAGAGAAATAATGACCTTGTTCCATCCTAAAGCCAGTAGAGCTTCACATATTTTGTTTAGAATGACATCGGGATCAACGTTGAGTCGAATTTCTTCACCTAACTCTAAAAGCTGCGCTAACTGATGAACCTTTAGACTAAGTTCTCTGGTTCTTTTCTCAACCTTATTCTCTAGATTCTTGGCATAATCTTGAAGTTCTTTTTGCAGCTTCTTATGTTCGGTGATATCGCGTCCCACGGCCATGGCCCCAATGCGCCGATTATAGCGATCAAATAAGGGCCTAGCATGCCAACTACATAAGATTGACTCCCCATCTTTGGTCTTGATCACTGCTTCAAAGTCTTTGATTTCCACACGTATGGCGGTTCCGTAATCTGTTTCCAATTTTTTTAGATCATCGAAAAAGATAGGCAGATTCTCCCGAGTTAACTCTTCTGCTCTGAAACCAAGGCGTTTGATTCCGTAATCATTTATGAAGGTGCATTTAGCATCGTTATCTACAACTAAAAGGACGTCAGACATGCCGGAAATCAGAGTTTCATAATATGATTTGGCTGTTTCAAGTTCAGCGGTTTTTTGGGTTAATTCTTCAGCATAATCTTGCAAACTCTTTTCTAAGGTTTTTCTTCGAGTGACGTCTCTCTCAATCCAAAGGAACCCTACTTTGAAGGCCTTCTCACCCTGGATGGGCACCACCGATACGTCCCCAATAAATCCGGAGCCGTCTTTCCTTTTGGTATAAAACTCGCCGCGCCAAACCCTACCATCTCTAACAGATTCCCAGATGTTTTTGTGGACCTTATCGCTTCGACGGTCATATTGTAGTACAGAAGTTTTTTCGCCGATGAGTTCTTCTTTAGTGAATCCGGTCATGTTTTCAAAGGCACGATTTATGTAATTTATTCGCCCGTTTGTATCAGTGATAATGATACCTTCCGTGGAATTTTCAATACACTGCTGAAAAATTTCAATGTCTTTGGTTTTTTCTTTAACGAGATTTTCCAGCTCCTTTTCTATTTTTTTCATTTCTGTTAAATTAGTCACGACAGACTGAAATCCGGCAAACTGTCCTTGCGCATTGGTAATAGGCACAGTACTTATGAGTACTGGCAATTTTTTGCCTTCCCTGGTGAGCATTTCTATTTCATACTGGCCCGCTTGTTCCGCAGCCTTTCTTTCCGATTCAAAGACGATTCTTTCATAATTTTGATAGTCAAAGAAATTGGAAAAGTGCATTCCAATTATGTCTTCTTTTTTGTAATGCAGCATATTTGCAAAAGCCTGGTTGCAAAAAATGAGGGAGCTTGCTTTATCGATTACGATGATTCCGTCAGCCATATTTTCTACTAATTCCCGGTAAGTTTTCTCACTCTTCTCCAACTCCTCCCTAGATTTTTGCAAGGAATCTCTCAGCTCCGTTTCGATTCTTAGAAACCGAATATGTTCTGCAAATATGCCGACCAAAAAGGAAGTAAAGACTAAGATTTTAAGAAGGTGTCCAGCATCATAGAAGGTATCAAATAACTGGTTCCAAAAGCTAAGGTAGATATTGGCAAAAATACCCAAAATCGTCGCAACAACAAACCAGAAGTAAATGTCATATCTGCCCTTCAAATATCGTGTAATCAAAAAGACAGAGGCCACACCTAAAAGAACAGCAGCAAAAATATCAAGCGCTTTTTTTAGATAAGTAGCGTGTTCACTAACATAAAGAACTTGAGGTAGAAAGAAATATACATAGGCAGCGACGAGAAAAACTGTGAACAAGGCACTGAGGTAGATTAAGCTAACATTTCGCGTAGACGGGCGCGCGGTAGTTTTATTGACGTAAAAAATACCAATAAGGAAAAATATGGGAAAAATAATACGCGCCGCAAGATCAAATCCGATGGCTGCATTTACGGACATGGGCAAGCCAGCGAAATCATGAAATCCAGGGAAAGCTAAATTCTGAAGGATTTGGAAAATCACTAAACTGAGGAATCCAAGAGCAAAGAAGAGGAAATCTCTAGAGTGCTGTAAAAAATATCGACGTTGACAAATTAGAAATAGACAAATTCCCAAATAAGCGACAAAATACTCCAGAAGAGCATGCCTTTCAGGAGAGTATTCTACATTCAGATGTATTCTTGTGATAACCGGTATCAAGCCTGTTAGAATAATCACCAATATTCCCAGCGCAGCCAAGCGAGCCAGGGAAGCAAAAGTAACTTTCTGCAAATTCATAATCTAACCTTCCTACAACAGAAAAATACTCTATCAAATTGGCGACAATGGATACGTTCTTCAGCCAGTCGTTATGTTAAATTATCGCTCAATTACAATAAATCGTACAGGCACATGTTAACTGATTAACGCCTGACAAAGTTGTTCCAAAATACTTTACTACCTTTAATGAGTGCTGACAATATGGCTGTAACATCTAAGAGAGGGCGCTCGATTCGCTCTTGAATCATTGCTTCAAATTCTTTGATACTCTGAGTGGTGTCTCGCACTGCTGTAATGCTATCTTCAACTTTGCCCATCTCTCTCTCTGCAGTTCTAACAATGGAGCGAACGTCGCTAATCACTTGAGTCAGGTCATGGCTGATTGGAGCTAATTGCAAGCGTATCATCTCCATGAGTTTCTGGGCTTCACCAAAGGCCCGAATAGCCTTAATCATGGCCACTACGAAAAATACGGTATTTACGAGTAACAGCCCCGCTATCACAGCGACACTTATTGAGATAACCATGTGAGTCCTCCATGCTTAGGCGATAAGCATTTAGTTGAGTGAAAATTACGAAGCTTTACTTTTTGCCGCCTTTTCTTCTTGGTAGGCACTCACGCCTGCATCAATAGCATCCTTGATTCTTTTCTTCTCTTTATCCACCGTACTTTTACCTTCTTCAATAACACCCTTAGCTTTCCCCTTGATTTCGCTGACAGCCGTTTCAGCTTCTTTTCGCAAAACTTCGATTTTCTTTTTAGTCTCATTCAACAACTCTTCGGCCTGCTGCTGAGCCAATTCTAATTTAGCCTCCGCATCATCTCTAAGCTCCAAAGACCGCTTACGAATGTCTTCACGAACTTCCTTTCCCGATTTGGGTGCATACAAAAGAGCCACCACAGCCCCTACGATACCACCAAATAAGAATCCTTTAAAAAACTCCAATCCACTATCACTATTATCCGACATATTGTCCTCCATTTGTTAAGATTGATAAAACATTATTTTGTTAGCTTGTGGCCATCTTTCTAAACTCCTCTTCAGAAAGAACTGTTATACTTAGCTCTCGGGCTTTTTGAGCTTTTGACCCCGGATTTTCACCTACTACCACGTAGTCGGTATTTCGACTTACAGAGGAGGCTGCACGACCCCCCAAACTTTCCACCAAACGTTCTGCTTCATCACGCGAATAATGCTGCAAAGCACCAGTAAATACAAATGTTTGTCCTGCAAATTTTTCATCTGCGTGAGCTTGAGGCAGCCGAATGCTTACGCCGCTTTTCAAAAGCCGATTTATTGTCTTTAGGTTTTGTTCTTCATTAAAGAATTGATAAACGCTTTCAGCAACTTGAGGTCCAATTTCGTAGATTTGCAGCAGACGCTCCCGCGAAGCCCTTTTAATATTATCCAGAGTCTCAAATTCTTGAGCCAAAACCCGGGAGACATGTTCTCCTACAAATCGAATTCCCAAGGCATAGAGAAATCTTGCCAAATCGACGTCTTTGCTGGCTTCCAGCGCATCCACAATATTTTGTGCGGATTTATCGGCCATGCGCTCAAGTCCAGCGAACTGCTCCTTTGTCAAGGAATAGAGGTCTGCCACATTTCTTATCAGCCCTTTTTCTACCAGTTGGTCAATCAGCTTCTCCCCCAGGCCTTCGATGTCCATCGCGCCCTTCGACGCGAAATGACGGATGCCCTCTTTCAACTGAGCCGGGCAGGAAAGATTTTGGCATCGGTGAGCGGCCTCACCTTCCAAGCGAACAACATGAGACCCGCAAACCGGACAGGTCGCCGGTAGATGATATTTCCTTTCTTTACCGCTCCGTTTGGAAGTAATCACTTTCACGACTTCAGGAATCACATCTCCGGCACGCTGTACCACCACCCAGTCGCCAACACGCACATCTTTTCGGTCAATTTCGTCTTGATTATGCAAAGTGGCGCGGCTGATTTCTACTCCAGCTATTTTTACCGGTTTCATGATAGCCACGGGGGTTAAAGCTCCGGTCCGTCCCACTTGAGCGAGGATGTCCAAGATTTGCGTGGTCTCCTGTTTAGCTTCAAACTTGAGAGCTATGGCCCAGCGGGGACTGCGAGTTCGCATCCCCACCCGCGCTTGCAGTTCTAAGCTGTTGACTTTAATGACAGCGCCATCAATTTCATAATCCAGCGTTTCCCTTATTTCACCGATTTTAGCACATTGTTCTATGACGGCCTCAATCCCTTGACACAAAGCAATATATGGATTAATCCTAAATCCCCACTTTTTGAAAGCATTTAGTGCTTCAAAATGGCTCGCGCATCTGTACCCAATAATCTCTCCCATGCTGTGAACAAAAATGTCTAATGGTCTCTGAGCCGTAACATTAGAATCCAATTGACGCAAAGTGCCGGCGGCTGCATTTCGAGGATTGGCAAAAGTGGGTTCTCCCTTGGCTTCCCGTTCCTTGTTGAGCTTCACAAAGCCAGATGTGCTGTAATAAACTTCACCACGAACCTCTAATTTATCGGGAACCGGCACCTCCCTTGAAATCAAACGCAGAGGTATCGACTTAATAGTCTTCAAGTTTTGCGTAATATCTTCGCCAACATACCCGTCTCCCCGCGTGGAGCCAACGGTAAATATGCCATTGTCATAAACCAGTTCCACCGCAACCCCGTCAATTTTGGGCTCGATCACGTATTCAACATCTTCGGTACTGCCCAAAAGCCGTTTAACTCGGGCGTCGAACTCCCGAACTTCTGCGTCACCAAAGGCATTGTCTAGGCTCAGCATAGGAATGGTATGAGACACCGTTTGAAAAGCTTCCAGTGGCGGTGCACCGACTCTCTGGGTAGGCGAATCGGGCGTGATCAAATCCGGGAATTCTTTTTCTAAATCTTGGAGTTCTCGTAAAAGTCGATCATATTCCGCATCGGAAATTTCCGGGTCATCGAGAACATAGTATCGGTAGTTGTGGTAGTTTAACTGCTCTCGAAGCTCTTCGATTTTTTTTGCGGCCTCTTCTTGGGTCATAGGAAGCCTCAATTAATGTTCACCAAAGAAGGCTATCAATTGCCTCATAATAACGCCCAATATGAACGAAAGAGAAAAACTTAAAAGAGTACCTAAGATGACATACTCAGCAAATTTTCGATCGATACTCTCTTTGATTTCCCCAAATCTCAAAATCCCTTTTGCCGCCAATATAAATCCAATACCATTGTAATTTTCCACTAAAATAAAAGTAATAACCAGTGTTCGCTCTAGCCATCCAATGTATCGCCCAGCATTGGGCAACCCAGATTCCACTAATTCTTTAAATTTGTTGTCCTTCTCCTTTTCTATAATTTTCTTAGAAATTTTGCCAATCATCCAACCTATCCCGATGGTAGCAACAAGATATCCTAGAATCACTATAGACAATTGAAGCAGCATAAATCCCAATCTCTAATTAATAAGCTGATTTGGTTATATTTGGTGGTTATAACTTTAATAGGTTATATTCTTGTGTTATAACTATTTTGGCCTTTATTTTGAGAACATAATTCTTTCGCTGATAATGAAAGCTGGGTGAGGTATTGGTTCAATTTTTGCTCTGCTTCCAAATAAGCCCGACCATTAGCTGCTGTCAGAGCTTTATTAATATCTGCCTGTGAAACATTAAGCTTTTTTGCAACTAACATTTCTTTCTGGAATTGCTTGTAGAGCATAATTTTTTTATATTGGCGTTCCGTCCAGGATTCTCTAAGAATTTGCAATAGTTGTAATGTCGTATTTAACAAAAGATCATTTAAAGCATTATTGGTCACAAAAAAAATATGTTGAGATTTTTCTTTAGCATACTGCAAAGCCTGCCTCGAACGACGAAACACTTGACCGTCCATTTCTACAGTTTTTGGTAAGATATCAGTTTCAATTTCACCT
This sequence comes from bacterium, assembly GCA_046758765.1. Lineage (GTDB taxonomy): Bacteria > Zhuqueibacterota > Zhuqueibacteria > Oceanimicrobiales > Oceanimicrobiaceae > JBHIAW01. The sequence goes on along the minus strand of JBHIAW010000039.1, from coordinate 4,818 downwards.
TCTCCGATTCCAAACGAGACAGAAATGGGATGCAATCCTTCCCGAAAAAATGAAACCACCTTATAGCTCTGAGAAATATCCTTCAAAACACCTTGCCACTCATCCCCCAACGTGATGCTAAAATCAGCTACAATGTGATCTTTGAATGCGTTATTAGCCTTTTTTAAGATGTCTAAAAGTTTTCTCTGCAAAACATTCCTTTCAGGAATATCTCGAGATTTATCAATATCGGCTGTGATAGCGCAGTAATTCAACTGATAGCTCATATTGAAAGTTAATGATTTAACCCTTGATACACCCGATCGGTCTCAACTGCGCCACTTTCTTTGAAATGCCGGCCAGTTGACAAGCATCGACCACGTTGGCCACGTCTTTGTAGGCTTCCGAAATTTCCTCATCTATCGTGCGCCGACTGGAGGCTTTGACATAAATGCCTTTGTCTTCTAATTCTCTGACAATGGCACGTCCTTTTGCGGCCCTTTTCGCTTTATGACGGCTCATAGCCCGACCCGCGCCATGGCAAGTGGAGCCAAACGTATTTTCCATAGCTCCTTCGGAGCCTACCAATACATACGAGTAGCGCCCCATGTCCCCAGGAATTAGAACCGGCTGGCCTATGCTTTTGTAGGGATCAGGAATTTCCGATGATCCCGGGGCAAAGGCTCGCGTGGCTCCTTTTCTGTGCACGCAGAGCGTCATTTCTTTACCATCTACTTTGTGGTTTTCAATCTTCGCAATGTTGTGTGCCACCTCATACACCACTCGAAGTCCAATGTCCTTTGGACTCATTCTTAATGCTTCCTCAAAAGCCTCTCGAGTCCAAGCAGCAATCACCTGGCGGTTAGCAAAAGCATAATTGACAGCACATCGCATGGCCTGTAAATATTCTTGACCTTCGGGAGAATTGACCGGCGCGCAGCAGAGCTGTCGATCGGGCAGCTCGATGCCGTATTTTTGGACCGCTTGGTTCATCACACCGATATAGTCCTCACATATTTGATGACCGAATCCACGCGAGCCACAGTGTATTATGACGGTGACCTGATCCAACTTCAATCCGAGAACTTTGGCTGCTTCATCATCATAAATCTCGGCAACGTATCCCACCTCCAGAAAATGATTTCCTGAGCCCAAAGTTCCCAATTGAGCCAGGCCCCGTTCAAAAGCCTTTTTGCTCACTAGCGCGGGATTCGCCCCATCCATACGTCCATTCTCTTCGATAAACTCTAAATCCTCTTTGGAGCCGTATCCATTTTTTACAGCCCAGACCGCGCCCTCCAGTGTGACTCTTTTTTCAACATCGCGGCTCACTCGCAAGTCACCTCTGGCGCCGACTCCGGTTGGGACATGGCGAAAAAGCGAAGCCACTAGCTCTTTGATTTTGGCTTGTATGTCCTGTCTGCTCAATTTAGATGCCATTAAGCGGACGCCGCAATTGATGTCGTAGCCGACTCCTCCCGGAGAAATGACTCCGTTGTTCATGCCGAAAGCGGCTACCCCTCCAATCGGAAAGCCGTATCCCCAATGAATATCTGGCATGGCTAGGGAATGTTTCACGATACCCGGCAGATGCGCCACATTTGCCGCCTGCTCCAATGCATTGTCGCCACGAATCGCGTCCATCATTTTTTCAGTGGCATATATCTGGGCCGGAACACGCATCTTACCCTCTTTAGGAATTTCCCAAAGATAATTGGTAACTTTATGCATCTTTATGTCGGACATGTTACATGCCTCCTTATCGTAATTTTACAGATCAAAAATCACCTGCGCTTCCCAAAATCGCGCAGTTTCTTTTATATAGAGCATGTGGTAGGTCACCGCTTTTACCTCTGTGTAGATTTCATGTCGGTCATAATCTAAATCTTCGCCTTTAACGCGGGCCACCATTTTTGTGTCGATGATCTCATCTATGTGAAATTCCTTATAAATTTCATGTTCAGTTAAAAAAAAATAATTCAGCTCTGAGAGCCAACTTACCAGCAAGGCTTCTCGGTCCGTGGCCTCCACTTGAATGACTCGTTCGGTTATAGGATTGACCTTATCCAGATTGGCAATTATCTCAAATAGACCCAAAGCGGCATTGGCAAACAATTCAGCGAAATTGGAACCGTAGACCTTAATTCCAGCATCGGCTGTATGGTCGACCAATTGGTATTTTGGAAATTTCTGGTTCACGAATGATGGTTATTCCTTTTCCAGCTCGGCTGGGCTAACTCATAAGTCGACATACTGCAACTGTTCAAGTACGTACTTACGAATCGTATCGGCATTGGGTAATTCCCGCGATAATACTTTTGCATCAACCAGCGGTTTCAATAGCATCTGGTAATTTATGCCGCAGCCGCACGCTCCTTGCAATTCTTTTCCCGCAGGTATGACCTTGGTTGAGAAGCATTTCGGACAACGCCAGACTTCCTTTACACCTGAAAATTTTCCCCGTTTGGCAATAGGTCGGCCCTCGATAGCCACGATATCCATAGCAAAATCTAAAACAGGTGCATTAGAAATGGAAGTTCCAACTCCATAGGCGTCTGCTACTTCATTATATTTCAAAATCTTGTCTTCGTTCAGTCCCCCTGAAAGAAAGATTTTAACATGTTCAAAGCCTCTTAGGTCCAACTCCCATCGAACTTCCTTCATCAAAGCCACAAAATCTCCACGGCGGGTACCTGGCGTGTCTAATCGAATAGCAAACAAATCTTTTCCCAAGGCTTCAGCTACTCTTAAGGCTTCGAGTTTTTCATCATTAAACGTATCGATTAGCACCAATCGACAGATCTGTTTAGCAATCACCTTGTGAAAGGCTTTTGCCGCTTCTACGGTATCTCCTAAGATCAGAATCAAAGCATGAGGCATAGTACCAGTGGGTTCCAAATCCAGAAGTTCTGCACTCTTAACCGCGGCTACTCCGTCACAGCCGCCTATGTAGGCGTTTCGTTCAATCATGGGGGCAATGGCCGGATGCATGCGCCGTGCACCGAAACTAATTACCTGTCTCTTTCCTGCGGCCTTTCGACAGCGGGCAGCTTTTGTCGCTACACCTGACGCCTGACACAGCAGTCCTAAGATGGCGGTCTCGTAAACCCCAAATTCTAAATAGCGTCCTTCAATTATCATGACCGGCTGGTTGGCCCCAAATATCGTACCCTCATCCATGCATTGAACCTTAACATCCAAATCCTTGAGCAGTTCAACAGTTTCTTCTATGCCGGACAAAACACCCCAAGACGCCCCATTAGGAAAATCCTTTACCACAAACTCAGCGGTTACGCATCGATCAATCCCTTCGGCTTCTAAAATCTCTTTAGTTCTTTGGAAATAAACATCTGTCACCTTACCGGCTTTTATATCTTCAGGTAAGGCCAAATGAAACATAATTCCTTTCCTTGATATTATTACTTCATTTGTAACTATTCAGGTGTCATTCCGTTAGGAATCTTCCCTCCATAACCACAGAAGCTGCAAGCTTGCAAATTAGTGCTATTACAAGGGAAGGTGCCTAAGGCATGACAGTAAGGGCTCAATAGTTACCTTCATTTTAGTAATTTATAAAATATACGAAACAAAAGATCAAAATACAATAGGACATTTAATTAATATTCTCACTGTATCTTTTTAATATATTTACTACTTCCAAATCCTCAACTTGAGAAAAATCTCGGTAAAATTGTCCAACTCCACCAATGATTGGAGGCTTTTTTAGACAGACCAGCTCGTCTGCCATTTTCTCTAATTCTTGCAAAATGTCTTCAGCCCCAACCGGAATAGCTAAGATTAACTCGGCAGGGTTTTCAGACTGAACGCCTAAGATTGCGGCCTTAACTGTGGCTCCTGTAGCTACGCCATCATCTGTAATCACTACGATTTGTTTGTCCAACGGCACTCGCTGGTGAACTTTACGATATACCTGGACTCTTCTCTTTATCTCAGCCAACTGTTTTTGTCTTTCGCTTTCAATGTACTCTTCGGTTATATCCAAAGATTCGATGATGCTCGGATTTAATTGCACGACTCCGCTTTCGGTAACCGCACCAATGGCTAATTCAGGATTATCTGGCGCGCCCAACTTTCTAGCCACAACCACATCCAGGATGGTGCCGAGCGCTTGAGCTATTTCATGAGCAATGAGCACTCCACCTCTCGGCAGCCCAAGGATAACCGGGTTCTTTTCTTTTAAATGGATTAATTTATTAGCAAGAAGTTTACCAGCTTCTTGACGGTTTTCAAAAACTCCAAAAAGGTCTTGCAAAATGTCCATCAATGACTCTTGGGCTTTAGAAAACTGTAACTTAAGCAATAGGTATTAACTATATTTAATAATATAATAAGAAAATTACATAAAACAAGTATTTTTGAAATAATCACAAATCATTATGGTTGATAATATTATTGATGGGCTCACGAAAGGCACGTGATCCATCGAGATGTTTGTTGCGAAATTAACTGGCATATAATAAAAAAGCCTACCGTCAAAAAATTTTGACAGTAGGCTGCTCGTCGGGGCGACTGGATTTGAACCAGCGACCCTCTGCTCCCAAAGCAGATGCGCTACCGGACTGCGCTACGCCCCGTTAATCATTTCAAAATTTTTGGTAACTATTCAGACTGTCATTCCCGAACGCTTTCATCGGGAATCCATAAGTCATGCGATCTCCATACTATTTTGAATGTCAGCAAAACATGGATTCCTGCTTAAAACATGCAGGAATGACGACAGGCTGAATAGTCACAATTTTTGATAATTTAAGATAGATTCATCCCTTTCAATTAATTTCTTTAACGCAAAAAAGGCCTTACCTCGATGGCTAATTCTAT
>JBHIAW010000038.1:0-19746 GCA_046758765.1 bacterium | reverse complement strand
ATATCCTGGATACCAAATCACTCCGTTCCTCGCAATTCCCCTTGACTACGATCTGGATAAACCTGAACCCCTACCCATCCTGGTTCCTTTTTATCGCCGCACTGTGGTTAAAAGGCTAAAACCAATTCATGAGGTTGGCTTTGCTTACAAGATTTCTCATGCAGTTGGGGCAGGGGAGTATACCAAATATAATCCATATCTGCATTGAAAATAATTGAAAAGAGAAAGGAGTAAAAATATTTCGGCGATGTATTTATTGTAGTATTTCTTTATTGTTACTCTTAAATATGAAAACTTAGTTAAGGAGGCTTCGATGAAACGAAGATTATTATTTGCCATCATTGCTGCTGTGAGTTTGATAAACACCCTGTTGTTCATGGTGCCGCTTGGGGCCCAATCCATTTGGGTTGATCAAAGCTCCCACAATTCAATTGCAATTGAAATTCTCAAACCACATCTCGATGGAGATGAGAACTTTACATTTATTTCTTCAGCATGGTTTCTGTCGGGACGATTTTGGTTAGGTGAGAATGTTGTGATAATGGGCGAACTCCCTTTGGCCTATGGGGCTCTTGATGAGAATTTTGGTTTTGATGAAGATGAGACCATAATAGGCAACCCCTATATTGGACTTGAGTTACGAAAACAGGGTTCTCCGGTATATGCGGAGATTGGTGGACGCATACCCCTGACTCCGGATGACAAATTCTTGGCCCCAACCATTGGTTCGTATTCTGACCTCGACCGTTTGGAAGCATTCGCATCTGATGTCATTACCCTCACGGCAAAGATGAACTATCACCAAATAAGTGCATCAAACTTAGCTTTTCGAATTCGTGGAGGGCCAACCTTTTGGATCAACACCGGAGGTAATGGTGATGATTCGGAATTGCTGCTTGATTATAGCGCGCAGGTTGGGTACGAAGGCGAACGGATAACCGTCCTTGGCGGTCTCACAGGTCGCTTGTTAGTTACTGAAGGAGATCTGGACCTTGGCGAACGGACTTTTCATCAACTAGGTGTTGCAGCCAGCGTAGGATTAGGCACTGTGCGGCCTGGAGTCCATCTTCGCTTTCCGATAGATGAAGACTCAAACGATCTCATCGATTTCGTATTGGGCTTCAATCTTGCAATCGAGTTCAAATAAATCAATTCGAGTCATAATGTTGGCTTTACGTAGCCTAAAAGAGCTGAGTCTAAAGCATATTTATGGCTCAGCTTTCAGAGTGCCATAATCAATTCGCCTTAATCTAGAATTGACAAAGTGTGGAATAAAACTCTGGCCTACGATCTGTGATGATCTGATTTAGAGGGGTGATATTTTTGTCCAGCGCTATACTGGGATCAATCTCTGTAATGAAAAGCATTTCTCGTTGGGATGGCGCGCGATAAACAATGTCACCCTTTGGGGCAACAATTTGACTTTTGCCAGTAAATCGTAACACTCCATGTGGGCGTCTATCTGCACCAAAACGATTGGCAGTGATCGCGAATACTCCGTTCTCCAAACAGCGGGAAAGCATGGTTTGCTGGCAGTAACTCAGCACCAGATTAGAAGGATGGCAGATAATTTCCGCGCCTTGAATCGCTAATGTGCGAGTAACTTCCGGGAAAATCCAATCGAAGCACACCATGATACCAATCTTGGCACCGCGAACTTCCTGTACTTGTAATGGAATGTCCCCGGCATCAAACCAGTGTTTTTCTTCGTTAAATAAATGTAGTTTGCGGTAGATGTGAACGATACCTTCAGGGCCAAGTAGTAAAGCGCTATTAAAAATTTTATCCTGCTTTTTTTCCGCAAATCCTGTGACCAAGTAAAAATCACGCTCTCGGCACAATGCATTCAAACTATCAACAGTAAGAGAGTGTTTAGGGTCTTCAGCCAGGATTTTTGTTTCAAGGCGGTCTCGAAAGTAATAGCCAGTGAATGGCAATTCCGGTAAGACAATCAAATCAGCCGAAGCTTGACCGAGTACCTTAATCACTTTAGTCAAGTTTTTCTTAACTTGTCCGAAAATGGGACGGAATTGATAGAAGCCGACTTTTAACATATCTTCACCTTATGCAAATATTCACCACAAAGGCACAAAGAACACGAAGAATCTTTTAAGAGCTAAGCTTTGTGGCCTTTATGTCTTTGTGGTATTTTATTCGTTTAAAAGAATCCGATTCAACCTTTCAATTCCTTTTTCCAGCCGTTCCCGGGGCTCGCCAGTAAAACAAAGTCGAATATATTCGGTAAACTCCTTGCCAAAACTATCTCCCGGTGCGACGGAAACCCCAACGTCAAGACAGGCCTCAATAAGCTCCCAATAACTTCGGCGGCCCCGGTATTTTTCTGCTGAGAAAAACACAAAATACGTGCCCTCTGGTTTGGGAAATTCAACTTTCAGATGTTCAACAAACAAATCCCTGAGTTCTTGATAATGGTCTCGTACGGACGGCAGCCACTGGTTTCGAGACTTCACCGGTTCGATCATCATATACTGGGCCAGAGTAGACGGGCTATAGAGCTGGTGCACCATCATCTTATTGAGATTCTTAACGGCTGACTCGTTCGCCACGACGTAACCTAATCTTAGGCCTGCAAACATAAAACTTTTTGAGAATGTAAAAACACTTAGCGTTTGTTCGAACATACCAGGGAAGCCAGCAATGGATATATGCGGCAGATTGTCAAACGTAAGGCCATCGTAGGCTTCGTCCGAAATGATCCAAAGTTGGTGCTTGCGAGCAAACTCGACAATTTGCTGTAATTGTTCATGATTCAGCACTTTACCACTGGGATTGTTGGGTGTGTTGAGATAAATCACTACAGTATTAGAGGTAAGAAACTGGCTTAGATAATCCTGAATATTCAAATGTGGTTTTTCAAAAAGCCGCACATAAAATGGCACCTCGATGAGGTTGCCGCCAGCTACTTGCACCATACCGAAGAAAAAAGGCCAAGCCGGCGTGAGAATCAATACCTCTTCCCCGGGCTCTACTAGGCTCATCACACTGATGCTGAGCGCGTTGGTAGCACCGTTCGTGATTAAGACATGGTCCTTTTCAACATCCAGATTGTTATCTGTTCTAACCTTCTCCACCAGGGCTTCTCGTAAAGCGTCCACACCAAAGGTATTGCAGTAACGATTAAAATCACGGTGTCTTTCAATAACGGCAGAGTCCACAGGCAGAGGATATTTCGGCGATAGATAGGTGTCACCGATGTGCAGCTTGATCAAGTTCTGACCCTGGGCTATCATCTTAGTACGAAATTTCTCAAATACGGAGCCAGTGATTTGCAGAACTCGCGGGGAAAAATCGGGGAATTTGGGCATAGATTCACCTCTCAATGCTTCTTCTGTACCTCAACTTGAACGCCATGAACTAGATTTTCCTGACCCAAGATGACGACTTCCTCTCCAGCCTTGGCGCCAGCTAACAGAACGATTTTATCACCGCTTTCCAGACCTAACTTAGGAATTCGCTTTTGCGCTCGGCCATTTTTGATCACAAAAATAAGCGTTTGCCCGGAACGCTCCAACAAGGCGCTTTTTGGTAGCAAGGGGACATTTTGGCGAATTTGCGTTGCAACCTCTACTTTCGCTAACATACCTGCTTTTAAACGAAAATCGGAATTTTCGACCAAGATTTCAACCGGAAACGACCGGGTAGACAGCTCTGCTTGAGGGCCAACGGCGGCAACGTGCCCTTGAAATTCTTCGCTTGGATATGAATCCACAAAAATGGTTGCGGGCTGACCTTTGCTGATTTTGACAATATCTTTTTCCGAAACGCCAAGCTTGACTTTCACCAGGCTAATATCCACGACTTTAGCCACAGGCGTACCTGGCGCCACTGTGCTACCCAATTCCACCAGACGTGCGGCAACATAGCCCTCTACCGGACTGAGAATACGAGCATCTTTTAGATGTCGTTCGGCCATCTTTTTATTAGCTTGCGCCATTAAATAAGCGGCGTAGGCCGATTCTTTTTGCAGTCTTGCATTTTCAAAAATGTATTCGGAAATATCCTGGTTTTCAAAAAGCTGCTTATTTCTTTCATAATCCTTTTCCGCCTTTTCATACGCCGCTTTAGCTTCCACGAGCTTCGCCGCGGCCTGCTGCAACGCGAGCTGCTTCAACTCTTCGTCTACCTGTACCAAAACATCGCCTTTTTTGACCAAATCTCCAACCTCTGCATACACCTGGGTAATGGTGCCTGCGGTCTCGGATGATACCAGAACGTCGTGTAAAGGAAAGATGGTGCCGGTTGCTCTGATTTTATCCACGACTTCAGCGGCTCGGATCGTGTACGTTTCAACGGGTACAGCTTGATCACCGACTTCTTCCAGACCATTCGAGCCTTGGTTAGAACGGCCGTCATTACCACAAGTAAATTGAGACACGGCCATCATCAAGTAGAATCCTACCAAAATTAGTCTTGGACTTTTGATTTGCAACATGAGTTCTCCAGATTCATATTCTGTTCACATGATTTTTCACGGAATTTGATACTCTGCTATTGTTGAGATGTTTATCTGCCCGATCTGGGTGCAACAAATCTTTATTCCTCTGACATACCCATAGCCCGATCTAACTGAGCCTTAGCTATCCAATAATCATAGCGGGTGTTAATGAGTTCAGCTTGTGCTCTGGTATGCACCACCTGAGCATCTAAAACATCAATATTAGCTGCTAATCCTACTTTGTAGGTATTATTCATCACCCGAAGATTTTCTTCCGCTTGTTCCACGGCTTTCTTGGCAATGTGAAATCTTTTGATGGCTGATTCAACGTTCAATCTCGCACGTATCAGTTCCAGAGTCAAGGCGCGTTCAGAATCTCTTTTTATTTCTTCTAAGCGGTGCAGTTCAGCTTTAGCTTCCTGTAAGTTGGTAATATTACTAAAGCTGTGAAATATCGGAATATTTACAGACAGACTCGCACTCCAAAAGGAAAAGCTGTCTAAAGCCAACGTATTATTTTGTTCCCAACTGAATTGGTAAATAAAATTAAACTTTGGTTGAAAGGCCGACCAAGCCAGTCGGACTCCCGCTCTTTGCGCATCAACTGAAGCTTCAACTGTTTTTAGGCCAGGATGCCGGGTTTTGGTTTGCTTAATCTGTTCATTCAGATTTTGATTTAAAGGTTCGGGGTCAAAAGGCAGAGGAGTAACGGTAAATTCATATTCATAAGGGATGCCCATGACCTGCTTAAGGGCGGCAAAGGCAATTTCTAAATTATTTTCTGCTTCCACCAGTCGGCCCTCATCAGTAGCTTTTTGTACTTCCCAACGCAGAACATCGGTTCTACTTCGCAGCCCGACCTCCAGCATTTTTTGCGAGCTGCTCAAATGTTCTTGAGAAGCCTCCAGACTTTTCCGTGCCAAAACCACCAGCTCCTGCGCCTGAAGAACCTGTAAATAGCGAGTCTTCACCTCTAATATCACTTGTTGTTTGGTATCGTCTAAGTTGTATTCACTGCCGGACTCCTGGGCTCGGGCGAGATTCACCGCAGCCCAATTTGCCCCTCCGTTATAAATGGGTTGGACAAGCTGAAATGCGGTTGAAAAATTGTTATCATAGGCCCCCGGCCGGATGTCATTGGGATCTCCAGCGCCGAAATTTTCTACCAGCGTCCGACCCACATCCACAAAAACATTACCCCGTCGAACCGTACCGGGGTCCAATCGAGAATAGCTGAACTGCAAATCGGCCTTGGGCAGCAAATCAAGTCGCGATTTCTTGACTCGGTACTGGGAGGCCTGCAGTCCCTGATATGCAGCCTTCAAGGACGAATTATTTTCCAGGGCGATCTCAATGGCTTCGTTCAAGGTTATGAGCTTCCCATTATTGGGGTTGGCTAATGAAACATTTGTTAGAACAATCATCAGCAAACTAAGAAATATCCAGAAACCGCGAGCTAACTTACTCATGTACGTAACCATCATTATTGAAAACCCTCCTAAATCAATTTACTGACAAATTTATTTCCTTTGATAAAAAAGCGCCAGTGCAGCTCTGCGGCCTTAGAAACACCAATGCGTGGACTGCTGGCAATTTCAAATTCCGTGCGATCTTGAAAACGTTCCAATTGAGTGGACTCGCCGATGACCTCTCCATGAATAGAAGGTTTCATTCCAAAAGCTTGAAATAGTTTCCCTGGCCCATTGCACAACTGAATAAGCTTGTCAGTGTTTCGCCGCTCTTTCATCTTTTCAATTCCTGTTAAAGGCTGCACCGCGCGAATCAAAATGGCGCCAACACCGTTCTTTTCTGTCGTGAAATTCAGGCAGTGGTACATGCCATAGATGAAAAATATGTAAATATGTCCATAGGTTTCCCACAGCATGGAACCTTTCTTGGGTTTGGTAACTGCATGGGAGGCCGGATCGTCTCGATAAGCCTCGGTTTCCACGATGATTCCCGCACAGTCCTGGTAAAGCAGTCTTGTTCCGAGTAAATCCTGCGCCACGCTTAACGTGTCCCGTGCGAAAAATTCTTGGTTTATCTTGATCGACATAAGAAAATATAGCAAGAAGCGCAGAGAATATCAAGGGTATTCGCTGAAAGCTCAGTCTAATTTAAAAGAATAAAAATCATTGAACTTTGGCTGATTTATTCGTACATTGTTTTATGATTTAACGGAATTTATGATCATTTGGATGTAATCACAAATGAATATACGTGTAATACCAATAAAAGATATAGTTCTTGAAGGTTCTAACTTTGATGATTTCACGTTTAGTTTTCCGCTAAGCGCCGGGGCTTTGCAGGAATCTATTCGAAAGGTAGGCCTTCTTCAGCCTGTTTGTCTGAGAAAACATGAGAGAGGATGGCAAATCATCTTTGGCGCCAGAAGAATTCTCGCCTGCAAAGAATTGGGATGGCATAGAATTCCAGCTCAAGTTTACGCCGCGAGAGACCTTTCTGTAGAAAGAGCTTTAGAAATTAGTTTGGAAGAAGACATCCAGCAGAGAGAATTGAATCCGGTAGAAAAGGCCAGGGTGCTTTCCAAGTTTATGCACTTGGCAAATTGGGGAATTCCAAAATTATTACAAGACATAGCTCCTCGACTGGGCCTCCCCCCTTCTGTTGAAATGTTGAACAATTATTTGTCGCTGTCAGAGCTAGAGAAGGAGTATCAGACAGCCGTAGCCACTAGAAGCTTAAGCCCGGCTCACGCTTTTCAGTTAGTGCAGCTAAGACCAGACGAACGGTTTACCATTTTTCAAGAAGTGTTCATAAAGTGTCGTCCCAATTTAAACGAAGCACGGGAACTCATTGAGAATTTGACGGACTTAGGAATAATTTTGAAAAAAAGCATCAAAGAGATTCTCTCAATCAAGACCATATCAGCATTTCTCAATTCCTCACACAAGAATCCACGAGAAAAATCTAACATGTTAAGAAAAGAGCTGAAGAGACTACGCTATCCTCAGCTCACCAAATTGGAAGAGCGTTTTTCGAAATCCTTGAAAAGCCTCGAGCTCAAAAGCAACATACAGGTCCGCCCTTCGCCTTTTTTTGAAGAAAAACATCTTGACGTTTCATTCCGAGTAAAGAATCCTAATGAGTTGGATCAAACGGTAGAAAGTATGGCTAAGGTTTCTGAAAATGGTGGATTCACTAAGCTTTTTGAGATTGTTGCACAATAGTGATCATGGAGTTTATGTGGGAAAGATTAGATTACTACTGGTAGTGTCATTGTTTTTTCTGTGTCACAATATTTCTTATTCCCAAAATGATGAAGTTGAGAATACGGTCAATAATATCTCTCTCGTCGAAGCATTTCCTAATTTAATCTTCAACAAGCCGGTGTTTTTGACCCACAGTAACGATGGAACCGATCGTATTTTTGTGCTGGAGCAACCAGGGAGAATTAAAGTTCTTGAAAATAATTCTTCTGTAACTGGTGCAGAGGTAGATCTGTTTTTAGATATTAGAGGTAGAGTTAATGATAGTGGTAGTGAAATGGGGCTTCTGGGCCTTGCTTTTCATCCAGATTTTGCAGATAGTGGTTTTTTTTACGTTAACTATACCTCTGGTGGTATTTTTTCACCGAAAACCGTTATTTCACGATATTCTATTAATCCGAATAATCCAAACCAGGCTGATCCCAATAGTGAATTCATTCTGTTAGAGATTCCCCAGCCTTTTATCAATCATAATGGCGGTATGCTTCAATTTGGCCCAGATGACGGATATTTGTACATTGCGATGGGAGATGGGGGTCTTGCCGGTGATCCTGACGATAATGGACAGGACCTCACCACCCTTCTTGGTGCAATCTTGCGTATTGATGTTGATGATCCATCAGGAAATTTGAATTACGGAATCCCTCCGAATAATCCATTTGTTGGAAACTCTCAGGGATTTAGGGAAGAAATTTGGGCTTACGGTCTGCGCAATCCTTGGCGGTTTAGTATCGATCCCGTGACAAGCGAATTATGGGCCGGAGATGTGGGGCAAAACAAATGGGAAGAAGTGGACCTGATTGAAAAAGGTAAGAACTATGGCTGGGATATTATGGAAGGTTTTCATTGTTTTGAACCGCCTTCCAACTGCAATGCTACAGGCCTGACCTTGCCAATCGTTGAATATGGTCATGTCGATGATTTTGGTAATCCAGTTGGATGTTCCATCACTGGTGGTTACATTTATCGCGGCCATCTACGACCAGAACTGATTGGCGCATATATTTATGGCGACTTTTGTAGTGGAAATATTTGGATGCTAAGATATGAAAATGGGCAGTTGTTAGCCGATTCTCTTTTAATTGAACCTGAATTTGATCTTGCGATATCGTCATTTGGCGTAGACCAGCAAAATGAATTGTACATCATAGATCATGGAGGGAAAATTTATCGTTTTTCTGGTAGCCCTCCCACCGATATCCATGACAAAGGCGATGAAAATATTCCAGATGATTTTTCCTTAGAACAAAACTACCCCAATCCGTTCAATCCTGAGACAGTAATCAGGTATAGAATTGGCGCAGCAAGCACGGTTGAGTTAACCATTGGCAATACTCTTGGTCAAAGGATACGCACACTGGTAGATGAAAAAAAGAAATCAGGTCAGTATCAAGTCTATTGGGACGGAAAGAATGATCTTGGCATGCAAGTTGCGAGCGGTGTGTATCTATATCAGTTGCGAGTGGGCCGGTTTGTTCAAACGCGAAAAATGATATTGAGTAAGTAAATGATTAAAGACAAAATAATTATTAATGATTTTGTCGTCAATTATTTTGTCTTATGAAGTTATTTGCATTTCGAGTAAGGATTGTATTGTTTAAGTACTAACCACTAAGGACACAAAGTTTTTCGGTGACCTTTTATCTTAAATTTAGAAAGGATATTGAATGCCAACTAAACAAAAACAGTATGAAATAGGACAAGAAATTGCAACACTGTGTAGTAAATGCAAGTCAGAAATGATTCATGTTATTACAGCAGTCACGGATGACAAAATAAAGAAAGTCATGTGTAAGGGTTGCTATACCACCCATGTTTTTCGCAAGGCGTCTTCAGAAAGCAAAACCAAAAGCGGACCTGGTAGGCCTCGAAAATCTGATAGTAAAACCCCTGTCCGTAGAAGCAGAAAGTACGATTGGTCTAAATTAGTCTCTGAGCTTGATGAGAGCCAGATAGTTAATTATGAGATTAATGACGATTACACCGAAAAAGAAGCTATACGTCACAAACGGTTTGGGGTTGGGATTATTATTAAAGTCATATCCGACATAAAAATTGAGGTGCTGTTTCAGGATGATAGAAAAATCTTAGCGCAAAATTGGGAATAAGCTGAAACTGTTTTGCTATGCTTCGTGTCCTCGTAATTTGATTAGCGTAAGTTCAGCAGGTGCGTTTTGGCGAAAAGGGTCTACCGCTTTGCAGCTAAGTTGCCCAAAACAGAGGAGATAAACTTAATCAAAACCACGAAACCTGAACCAAAACCAATCCTGCAAATATTGCTAAGACAATTTTTCTGGCATGCATGATTACCTCCGCTTGTTTTGTCCTTTACCGATGTTTTACCTATTTTACTGACAAAGGTTACTGCCCTGGTGATGGAACAACGCCCATTTGTTGCATCAAACCCAGCATGTCTGATTCTACCCATTCTTCCACTATTTTACCGCCTTCGAAGCGGCGGATGGCGATCGCGGTTTGTGTTAGCTCCTTACCTGTGGGAGCGTTACCCATGAACTCACCTTTGTGTATGCCACCCATTGTACAGCGGATGACCACCTTATCGTCTTCAGCGACCATATCTTCAATCGTGAAATGAAAGTCAGGGAAGGCTGTACGGTACATGCTGACCGCTTGTTTATAGCCCTCCCGGTCACTCCTTGCTCCGGGAGCTGCAATGTGGAGGACGTAATCAGGGTCAAGAATTTCATCTATTGCAGCTAGGTTCCCCTTGTTCCACGCCTCATCAATAAGACGGCGGACCGCTGCTTTGTTTTCTTCTGTTGACATCGAGACCGCCTCCCTCTTTTGACAATAAAGAGATGCAATCATCACTAATCCTGCAAATAGTGCTAAGAAGGTTTTTTTGGCATTCATGATCACTCCCATTGTTTTGTGTTATTAATCACTACTGTTTGGTAGAACATATTTAAAATATGTTAAATTGTCTTAAATTAGTCAAGTAAAAATATAAAATTTATTGACTTTATTAGGTACAATAAAAAATGTCCTCAAGCGAAGAGTACCGTGCATTTCCCATTTAAGGATTATTTCAAGCACTGACACTAACCTTTTCACAAATACTTCTAAAAAGTACTGCTGAAAATTGGACCTAACACTAATTAATGAAAATTTGTGCTGTCAAAAGGCGGCGTCTCCAACGACTTTAATTAACGTAACCTCTGCGGGTGCATTATAGCGGAATGGTGCCAAGGTGAAACCTAATCCATTGTTAATACTCACCAGCATGCGATCCACAAAATAACATCCTTTATAATAGGGTGATTCAAACTGTGTGGGTGTAAATGCGAAACCAAAAGGTCTGAAAACAATTTGCCCGCCGTGGGTGTGCCCGGCCAAGAGCAAATGATACCCCCTTTCGGCAGCCAATTCTATTATCGATTCAGTGGGTTGATGGGTTATCACTATGTCCAATGCCCCCCGAGGCTGCGTACCCATTAGGGCATATAATTTATCCAGCCTGGGACGACGAGAATAGGCATTGGTCACAAACGTTAGCAACAGGCTGTCATTGCCAACATGAATGTAATGATTCTCATCCTCTAATATCACAATTTCATTAGCTCCCAAGCGATCGGTTATTCTCTGCGGATCTGACCAAATGTCGTGATCTCCCAAACATGCATAAATGCCATAACGAGTATCAATAGTTCCTAGAATTTCCGCTCCCGAATCAATATATTTTGTACCAGAACTTACTAAATCCCCGGTAAAAAAAACTACATCAGGTTTAAGTTTATTGACTTTCTTAACATAACGTCTCATTTTTCTTGGCTTGGTACGGGGATCGGCTTGAAGATCGCTAATATGAACAATTTTGAAATCATTTAAGGTCTTAGGTAAGGTTGGCACAAAAAGTTCAACTTCAGTTATATGCACCCGATTTGTATCGATAATAACTCGAAACAGGATCAACAAGGTGAGCAGCAGTACCAGACCGAAAACTACCCATGATTCTACTTCTAACCAGGTGGTCTTGTATCTTTTGTAGAATGGATAAAAAGGCAGTTTGATGAAATCGGCCGCCAATAGCCATGGCAAAATCTCAACGATTATGATGAGTCCGATCCAAAAGGGATAGGTAAAGAATATATCCCAAAGTTTGTGACCTTCTCGAATAGATTTGGAAAAAGTCTCAAAACCCAGTTGATGGATCCCTAAATGCAAGAACGGATGTAAATTCAAATATGCGATTGCAGCGAGAATAAACCACTTAATTTGGGCTGTAGGCCAGGTAAATATTCTGGTAAAGACGTAGTAAAGTTTCCATCCTGAGTAAATGTAGGCAATTAATAAGATAGGGAGAAACGTGAGAATTATTCTTAGTACCCAAGGCATTTATGTGGGTAATCCTTTCCAGATGGATTCCGAAATCCTATCCACTGCTGCTAACTTATTTGTCCTAAAAAAGCAAGTGTCTTTTTAGAAAACTCTTTCTGCAAAGATGCACATTTGACGATACTATATCAACGGTATTTATGGATTCTTGAAAAAGGAGTGGCCGCATCTAAGCACTGCAACGGGGGAAACCACTCCTTTTTCTTCTGCAATTTGAAATGCTCTTAGGTAGTGTTTGAACGAAAACACCATTTTTGCTGTCATTGCGAGCGCTTCTCAGCGAAGCAATCTCCCTATTAGGTAGGCATGAGATTGCTTCGGCAAAAAACGCCTCGCAATGACGGTTACAGTCTATAGTTTTCGTTCAAACATTAAGTAATTTATGCTTTTTGATGCCAATACGGTTCCAATTCCACCCCCAATCCGTCAGCCAGCCGATTGACAAAATTATAATAACCTGCAACCTGATTGATGTCCAGAATGGCAGCATCGCTAAAACCCTCGTCTCGTAATGTGTCCACATCCGCTTTTTCCATTTTCCATGGTGTTACGGTTAGTTTAACGGCATAGTCCAGCATGGCCAGGTCCGCGCTCGAAAGGGGGGCTTGCCGATAGTCACGCTTGAGATGCTCTACAAGAGATTCATTCTTAGTAAGCCTGCGGAGACCCGCTCCGTGGTGAGTGATTCAGTAGTGACATTTATTCGTTACCGACACTACCACCGCAATCATCTCTCTCTGGACTCGGCTTAAGTCTGATGGACCATACATGAGAGTCCGATAGAATTGATAGTGACCTTCCAGAGATGGCGGACTCAGGCTATGAATTTTTAAGATGTTATCCACAACCCCCGAAGGGGTAACATGCCTCTCATAAAGCTCTTTAAGTGAGTTCTGCGCTTCGTGTTCTTTTATGACATTAATCCAAGCCATTATTACAATTCCATTATTACAATTTCATGTTTTTTCTGCTACAAATATCATTTCTCCGCTGGTGTAGTCGTAGGGCCTTTTATCAAATTGTCCAAAAACTTCCTTTAATCTAAAGCCGTCTTTTTCCAAAAGGATTTGCATTTCGTATCGGAAAATGTAGCGCAAGGAGAAATGCATGACCTTTCGAATAACGTGTCCGCTGTCATCCACTTCTTCATAGTATCTTTCTACGTAGATAAGCTGACGGTCGTGTTCATATCGAACGTGGTCCACTATGGTAAAATTTTGTCCTGTTTCAGGATTAAATCTCTCTGCAAGGTGGATGGTGGCGCTCTCCTCGGCCAGCAATTTATAAGAGGGGGCAAAAATATCCAATACCAAGATTCCACCTCTCTTCAGGTGCTTGTGCATCTGCAATAAGGCCTTCTCTTGATCCTCAATTGAGAGTAAATGCAGGAAAGCTCTAAAAGGGACAATGCACAACGAGAAAGATTGTCCGAGTTGAAAATCGCACATGTCCTGATGACTTACATGAATCCTGTTTTGGATTTCTGGGCTTAAATGCCGCAATTTTGTACGGGTCACATCCAACATGGCCTGCGAACCGTCGATTCCCCAGATTTCAATTCCCGACTGCGCAATTGGTAGTAACACCCTTCCTGTACCACACCCACACTCTAATACAGGACCGCGAATTTCTTTTGCTAAATCTACATAAAACTCGACATCATGTTTCCTCTCTGAATACATGGCGTCATAAAAAGAGGCGATGTGATCAAACTCATTCATTTTGAATGCATAAAGATAAAGACCCTTACAGAAAATGTTCCTGAAACATACAAATAAAATGTTAAATTTCAAAATGAATTTTTCAATCAGAACTTCCTAAGAACATTTCGTAATAATTCTGTGAATCTTGGGCACAATTTAACTTGATATTTTGAGATTATTTGTTTACCATATCGGTATACCTGTACATTTTATACAACTCTTGACTTACTTGAAAGTAACCGACATGAAACTCGGACTGTTGGTTAATTTTAATGTCGAATTGATTAAAGAAGGAATTACCAGGGTTGTAGACAAATTATGATCTCTGCGAGCTTTGCGCCTTGGCGAGAGAAAAATATGGCTCATCGATCAAACTTAATCAAAATATGGCTAATAATCGTATTCGCCAATCTAGTCCAAGGACAGGAAACGGCGAAATCCATTGTCGAAAAATCAGACCAATTGATGCGTGGGAAAACCCAGTCAGCCATCTACAAAATGACGGTGATTCGCCCAGCATGGCAACGCACCATGCGGTTCAAGTTCTGGTCAGAAGGTACAGAGAAATCCTTCATCCGCATACTGGAGCCGGCCAAGGACCGCGGCGTTACGTTTCTCAAAATCAAAAATGAAATGTGGAATTATATCCCAAAAATTAATAGGGTTATCAAAATTCCTCCGTCGATGGTCCTTCAATCTTGGATGGGTTCAGACTTTACTAATGATGATTTGGTTAAGGAATCCAGCATCGTGCATGACTACACCCAGACACTCCTTGCTCAGGAAAAGGAAGCCGGATTCGAGGCCTATAAAATTGAGCTCAAACCAAAGCCAGAAGCTGCGGTGGTATGGGATCGAATTGTTGAGTGGATAAGGGTCGGAGATTATGTGCCCCTCAAAGCTGAATACTTTAACCAACGCGAGCAGCTCATCCGAACCTTTATCTTTACGGACATCAAAAAAATGAGCGATCGCACCATACCTACGCGTTTTGAACTGATCGAGGAGAAAAAGCCGGGCCGAAAAACCGTGCTTGTGCTGGAAGAAGTCGTGTTTGACAAGCATATCCCTAAATCCGTGTTTACTTTGCAAAATTTGAGACGGGCTAAGTAGGGACCATAGTCTGAAGATTTGATATGCTGAAATTATTGACAGTTGAACGTTGAATTTGAGGAAAGATGACTAAGTTGTTAAATCTGGCATGGCGAAACCTGTGGCGCAACCGACGAAGGAGTCTGATTACCATGGCCGCTATTGCCTTCGCTCTCATCATCGTTGCGGCTACACGCTCTTTACAATATGGTACCTATGATACCATGGAGTCATTAGCTGTGCGTCTATATAACGGCGAAATTCAGCTCCAACGATGCGGTTTCCATGATGAACAAACCTTGAGCTATTTCCTTCTTGAAAACGAGCTCAATTGGAATGCCTTGCTCGAAAACTTTCCGGAGATAACAGCCTATACTCGTCGCGTCACCGGTTTTGGTTTAGTTAGTTCCAACTTTGCTAGTACAGGCGCCTTAATCGTTGGCATTGAACCGGATAAAGAGGGTCAAGTGACCAAGTTCGCTAGCATGGTTAAAGTGGGACAAAGTTTACAATCGGGAGATGACCACGATATATTGCTTGGCAAAACCTTAGCCACGAATCTGCAAGTGCATGTCGGTGATACAGTGGTGGTGCTCACGCAAGGCTACCGCAATGAGTTGGGTGCAGACAGCTATATTGTAAAAGGCATGGTAAGTATCGGCTATTCAGATTTGGATCGAGGGATCATGATCATGCCGCTGCATAATGCCCAGGAACTGTTTTCCATGCAAGATGGGGTGACACAAGTAGTATTTCGTACAGTAGACTTTCGACAGGCGGACCAGTATGCTTCTGCGCTGTCAAAAGAACTGAACCCGGAGAGGTACGACATCCTATCCTGGCAAAGAATGATGCCAGAGCTCAGGCAGGTGATTCTCATAGATAATATAAGCGGTGCCATCTATCTCGCTTTTCTATTAATTGTGGTCGGATTTGAGATTTTCAATACCACTATGATGAGTGTAATGGAACGCGTTAAGGAATTTGGCATGCTGCAGTCTATGGGGATGAAGCCGTACCAGACAGGCAGCCTCATTTTTTTGGAATCAACAGTAAAGCTACTGGTCTCACTAATAATCGGATTACTGATTTCCTTTGCGCTGGTTTCATTTTTGAGTCAATACTCGATTCCTTTAAGCGACGAAATTAAAGAAGGGTACGCTGAATACGGGTTTATTCTTGAAGACCTAAAATTTTCTACAAGACTCCGTGTTTATGTGGAGCCTTTTGTTTCAATTTTCTTAATTGCTTTGTTCGCCATTATTTTTCCAGTTTTCAAAACGATTAAACTGACTCCTGTCGAGGCGTTCCGCAAGACTTAAGGAACAAAGAATGAAAATCATTATGAAAATCGCCTGGCGCAATATTTGGCGCAATCCACGTCGCTCCTGGGTTTTGATTACTTCCATAGCCGTGGGCGTATTCGGCTATCTCGGAACCATTGGTTTCAGTAGAGGTTTCATCGACCAGATGATTGAAACTACGATCAATTTACGTGGTGGGCACATCATGATAGCTGCGCAAGGCTACAACGAAAACCCTCAAATCAGACTATGTATTCAGGGGCCACAGCGAGTAGAAAAGATATTGGATAACATCCCTGGCCTACGATATTCACCAATTGTCTCCTTCCAAGGGATGGTCAATAGTAGTGAAGCTGCTTCTGGTGTGGTGATCAACGGTGTACAGCCTAAAAGAGAAAGTGAAATTACAATCATATCTCGCTCGATTGTGCAAGGGAGATATTTGATGGACAGTGATGCACTTCACGAGATCGTGATTGGTGAAGAGCTTGCCGATAAGCTCAATGTAGAGCTTGGCGAAAGAATCGTTCTGCTGGCCACCGATCTTGATAACAATATCAACTCGGGTGCTTATCAAGTGGTTGGGGTGTTCCGCACGACCAGCCCGGATTTTGATAAGGCCTTCGTTTACCTATGCATGAAGCAGGCCCAAGAACTTGTGGGCTACTCACAACAAGTAACCGCATTTTCTGTGCGCTTGGATAAGGGTGTAGACCTTGAATCAACGCTCTCGAAGCTAAGATCGAAATTGGATGATGATAAATTAGAAGTCTTATCTTGGAAGGATCAAAACCCTTTGCTGGTGTTGTCCATGGAAGCTTATGATGACTCGGTCATCCTGATTGTCGTGATTTTATTTACCGCGATTGCTTTCAGTATTGCCAACTCATTTTTAATGGTGATTTATGAAAGAATCCATGAGTTTGGAATTATGATGGCCAACGGCGTCCTGCCCAAGAGAATCCGTTCCATGCTATATTTCGAAGCCTTTTTTCTCACACTCATGGGTATGGCGGTTGGGTTAGGGTTTTCAGCCGCTGTTCTTGGCTACTGGGGCCATGTTGGCTTGGACCTTTCCGCCTTTGCCCAAGGGTTAGGTAAGTTCGGTGTGGGCTCAATGGTTTATCCTGCCATAGAGCCATCGGATATCATTATCGGATTTGTCGTAATCAAGATCGTTGTGCTATTGTCCGTGATATACCCTTCGCTAAAGGCAAGTCGCTTCGAGGCTGCCGAGGCGATACATTTTGTGTAGCTGAGTTAGCACCTAACGCGGCGGAGCCGCAATTGCAAAATAAACGTAACTATTCAGGCTGCCCTGTCATTCCGTAGGAATCTTTGTAAATTTTAGCACTAATAAACAAGGTTCGTTCCGACGTTGATTCAAAAAAGATTCTTTCAGAACGACAGCCTGAATAGTTACAAATAAACAAAGATTTAACTCTCAGCAGACTAACGCGAAAATGTGAAGGATTCAATAAAGAGGTAATGGAATGGAATATTTATTGCCAATATGATTGATTGTTCCGTGCTGTTCCGTGTTAATCTCTGGTAAATAAAATGGAGCCAAAATGAGCATTGTACATCTCGAGAACATTGTGAAAATTTACCAAGACAAAAACAAAGTACCGGTAAAAGCCTTAGACGGCCTCAGTCTAAATGTCAAAGAGGGGGAATTTACCGCCATAGCGGGGCCCTCTGGTTCGGGGAAAACAACTTTACTAAATATTATTGGAGGGTTGGATAAGCCGACCTCCGGCAGTGTGGATGTAACCGGTCAAGACCTTACTTCTTTAAACCGAAACGAACTTGCAGAATTTCGGTTGCATAACTTGGGTTTTATATTTCAGGCATATAATTTAATTCCTGTTCTCACAGCCGAAGAAAACGCCGAGTTCATTCTCCTTCTGCAGGGACTATCATCCGGAGAGCGATATGAACGTGTAAAGGAGGAATTTCAGGATCTGGGGATTGGCGAAGAGCTCATGCATCGCCGGCCTAACGAACTCAGCGGCGGTCAGCAGCAGCGAGTGGCGGTAGCCCGGGCGTTAGTGGCCAGACCAAGGCTCATCCTAGCCGACGAACCCACCGCCAATCTCGATTCCAAAACAGGAAGCACCCTGTTGGATAAGATGAAAGAAATGAACGAGAAAAAAGAGGTCACCTTCATATTCTCAACCCATGACCCAATGGTGATGCAACGGGCTCGTAGACTGGTAATCCTGCGCGATGGCCAAATTGTCGAAGACAAGGTTGGTTAAACCCAGAATTGGAAAACCTATGAGGGGTATTTCAGAGAGCATGAGTTTTGGTATCTTTCAAGCTTATAGGATGCAAGCTATAGGGTATAAGGCAATAGGAGTCGATGAAATGGCGATAAATCTACTTATTCCCCTATACCTTATACCTTTGTGAGCCCCCGTGAGACTCCATGATGAATTGTTACGATGAAACGAGTTTTTAATGTCCGCCTCTGCTGGTTAGTTTTGTTGATTCAGATGACAACTCTTTACCCGTCTGCCTTGTTTGGACAAGATGCGGCGTTTCAATTTAGTGGCTATGCAAAAAATTTAGCTATTCGGACGGAATCATTCTTTACAAAACAAGCCTCTATCCTTGACATCAGTCGCTTTCGAACAAAAGGCTCATTGGACCTTGGTAGTCACTTCCACAGTGAAGTGTGGCTGGATACAGAATTGCTAGCTGGAAATTTTTTAGCCACCCCAGATTATGCGCTGATTGACTCTCTGGAACGGCCAACCTTTGTAGACCTCAATTGGACCATTGCTGAAGGAAATCAGTGTAACCTGCGACAACTTCTGTTTCGTGCTTTCACTACGATTTATACCGAAAGAGTTCAAATCACCCTGGGCCGACAGCGTATCGCCTGGGGCACTGGATTTGCTTGGAATCCCACCGACCTGTTAAATCCGTTCAATCCAGCCGCCATAGAACTGGAAGAAAAAGCAGGCGTGGATGCCGTGCATGTTTCGGTTCCTTTAGGTGCACTCTCTCGGTTCGAAGCGGCTTATGCCCCTGGTAGAAATCGACTCAAATCCAGCCTCGCGTTTCGAGTGAGTAGTAATTTTATCGGTTACGACATTTCAGTTATGGGTGGCAATTTTAGGAACGCCAAAGTGCTTGGAGGTGACTTTGCTGGTTATATCGGTGGTGCAGGCTTTCGTGGGGAGTTCGCCTACACTTGGAAACCAGGCCATAGCAATTATTTTCGAGCTATTTTAAATGCAGATTACAATTTCCCGAACGATATTTACACCTTTGTAGAATTTTATTTTAATGGTCAAGGCAGTACCAATAAAAAAGATTACGACATTTACGCTCTTCTTTCGGGTCAGACCTTTAATCTGGCCAAACATTACTTAGCTGCTTCCGTGGCTAAAAACCTGACTCCGCTTATTAGCTTGAATTTCTATGGAATATTCAATCTTAATGACAAAAGCTATTTAGCTGGTCCAGCTTTAACTTATTCATTAGCTACGAATTTAGAAATTGCTGTCAGTGCTTATTTTTTTATTGGGGCAAGTGACAGTGAGTTCGGTGCTCAGAAAAACAGCTATTTTGGTTTTATGCAGTATTATTTTTAG
>JBHIAW010000037.1:0-19959 GCA_046758765.1 bacterium | reverse complement strand
CCTTTGCTGTTCAGCTTATCCTTACCCACATCTCTCTTATAGCACACGGATGACAGTGTATTATTGACCTTATAAAAAGCCTGAATTATTTTTTCAGTGATTTCTTCACGCAACATCTCTTGTCCTTTGTTAAATTTTTAATCCGTGAATATCCGCGTCATCCGCGTTCTACCTTGACTTCTGGGTAAGGGTTAGGCTGTTCAGACGGGCGGCTCAGGTTCATGGTTTTACATGCCAACCAAAAGTACAGGGACGGCGGAATTGCACGAACAAACCGAAATAGCAGACTCATTCGAAATGGGTAAATTAGTACGCGTTTACCCTTGGCCACAGCTTTAATCATAATTTGAGCAGCCTTTTCAGGGGGGAGCAACCAGAAACGCTTGGGGTTTCCCTGATTGATAGGAGTATCAACGAAGCCGGGATGAATAATTGTGAATTGAATTTCTGGTAATTCTACCGCCATACTTTCTAAGAAATATGCTAATCCCATTTTTGTAAGGCTGTAAACCCCACGACTTGGTAGTCCGCGCATAGAAGCAGCCGACCCAATACCAACGATGCAGCCAAATCTTTGCGGCACCATCAACTGTAAGCATGCCTGGGTTGTGTAAATCGCCCCTTTCAAATTGGTATCAATTGCGGCCTCGAAAGCCTCCCAATTCCAACCTTCAAAAGAGGAATCCAAACCGATGCCGCTGTTAACCCAAGCCACATCAAGGCGCCCAACGTCTTTGTGAAAATCGTGTACCGCTGATAATATTTCTTCTCGGTCGCGGACATCACAGGCTCTTATCCAAAAGGAGCTGCCACTATCCTTGAGTTTGTCAGCAAGCTCACGCATTTTCTCTTCCCGGCGACTGAGCAGGCAAAAGTTAATTGTAAAAGGTGCCAAAGCTTCAGTGACCGCCCAACCCAGCCCTGAAGAAGCCCCTGTAATAAGTACGGATTTTCCACTCCAATAGGAAGCTAACGATTGATTCATTTCCTCCCTCTGCTAAATTATTGACTCAGTTAGAACTTTTGAAAGCTTTTCTTTAACTTCCTGATGCGTCAAATATCGCCCTTCCTCAAGTGCTTTTAGCCCCCGCTCAACTTTTTGCTTTACATAAAGATGGTATTGAATGTCTTCGAGCGTACAATTGTCGTCCAATTTTTTGATAATCTTAATTGCTTCTTCTTTGGCGTTTTTCATAATTGTTCTCCAACAATTTTTATTCAAAACATAAATAAACTGACATTCCTTAAGGAAAAATCCCAAGCTGCATGTACGATACAGCGATTTTATTAATAGCATTTACGAAGGCCGCTGTGCGCAGATCCGTAATCCCTGAGGTTGTGTACATAGTTTCACGGATGGCATCATAGGCGTTTATCATGGTCTCTTCAAGTCCAGAATTAACCAGATCTATCTCATCAGCCCCGCGTGCTATCACAGACAGTTCATCGCGGGAAAGTTGTTTTCCAGTAATGCGTTCGACTGCCCCCAATAATGCTAAATTAGAGGATTCCTCAAACCGTTTGCTCATTCGGCCAAATCTAACATGGCTCAAGTTTTTTAACCATTCGAAGTAAGATACCGTGACCCCACCAGCATTCATGTACATATCGGGAATAATCATGATACCCTTAGATTTGAGAATCTCTTCGGCCGTCACTGTTGTCGGACCGTTAGCTGCCTCGGCCACGATGCTGGCCTTTATTCTCGGCGCGTTCTCGGCAGTGATTTGCCGTTCTAAAGCCGCAGGAATCAAAATGTCACATTCGTATTCAAGGGCCTCTATGCTCTTCTCAACATTGTGCGCTTTCGGGAAGTTTAGGATTGAACCGGTCTCGCGACGGTGTTTTACTACTTCTTCTACATCTATGCCTTTCGGGTCATAAATTGCCCCATCATATTCAGCGACTGCAACCAGAATGGCACCGGCTTCCTGACAGTACTTGGCAGCATGATAACCAACATTTCCCAGACCTTGTACGACCACCCTCTTACCCTCTAGTCCGGGTGCGAGCCCTAGCTTTTTCATATCATCCGAGTAGCTCAGCGCCTGGCGTAGGCCGTAAAAAACCCCGCGACCAGTAGCTTCATTACGTCCCCGAATGCCCCCCTGCTCCACGGGCTTTCCGGTTACACAGGCAACCGCGTCAATATGACCAGGGTTAAAGGCTGAATAGGTATCTGCGATCCAGGCCATCTCACGTGGACCAGTTCCATAGTCAGGGGCGGGGACATCTACTCCAGGACCAATGAAATTCTTCTTTACTAACTCCGAGGTGTACCTACGTGTAATTCGTTCAAGCTGGTGGACCGTGTATTTTCTGGGTTCAATCTTAATCCCACCCTTGGCTCCTCCAAACGGCACGTCTACAATGGCACACTTGTAAGTCATGAGCGCAGCCAAGGCCTGAATCTCGTCCTCGCTAACCATTTCACTGTAGCGAATGCCCCCTTTGACCGGCAACTTATGGTGGCTGTGTTCAACCCGGTAGGCCTGTACTATTTCATAGGTGCCGTCTTCATTTTTGAGTGGAAAGTTAAATTGATAAACGCTGTTACAGTACTTTATTTGGTCGAGCAGTCCTGAAGCATGAGAGGTGAAAGAGGCTGCCCGGTCAAAAAACGCTAACACCGTCTCATAAAAGGAAAGATGTTTCGTGGTCATGATCTCACCTAGGTTGTCTATATTTTATCTTGCTCATAAAGAACATAAACCAAGTTTTTTTGAGTGCTGAAAAAGTAGCCCATTTGCTTCAAAAAAGCAAGTATTTTTTACACATATGAAACCAATTAGAAATAACTACGTTATAATACAAATTGTAGAATTTCTCACCCAATCTACAAATAAAACTAATATGCTAACGTCGAGTCATTTTGGCAACTTATAAGATTACCATTCACCCGACAAAGAATTTTTATGAATAATCCGGTTAATTAATCTGAAAGGAGGCCTTTCTATGAAGCTAAAAAACTATTCGCTGCACTTTCTTTTTTCTGTGATTTTCCTATTCTGCCTTTTCGTGTCCTTTAGTTTAGGTCAGAATCTTGAGGAATTCGAAAAGAAGGTCACGGAGTTTACGCTGGATAATGGTTTGCATTTCATTGTGGTGGAGCGCCATGAGGCGCCCGTGGTTTCTTTTCATACATTTGCTGACGTAGGAGCGGTAGATGAGGTGAAAGGTATCACAGGAATGGCCCACGTTTTCGAGCACATGGCTTTTAAAGGCTCCAATACCGTTGGCACCAAGGATTATGAGGCAGAAGCAAAGGCTATGGCAAAAGTGGACGAAGCATTTTTAGCCCTGAAAGCGGAACGGCGTAAGGGTGACCGCGCCGATTCACAAAGATTAGGAGAGCTGCAAAAACAATTCGAAGAAGCTCAAAAGGAGGTCCAACAATATCTGGTTCATGACGAATTTGAAGAAGCGCTCAGCCGAGAAGGCGGTTCGGGTCTTAATGCCGGTACATCCTGGGATGCAACCCGATACTACTTGAGTCTTCCCTCAAACAAAGTGGAATTGTGGATGTCGCTGGAATCGGATCGGTTTTTGAATCCAGTACTGCGAGAGTATTATAAAGAAAGAGACGTGGTGATGGAAGAGCGTCGGCTCCGCACAGAAAGTCAGCCGATTGGGCGCTTACTGGAGGAGTTTTTAGCCATTGCTTACAAAGCCCACCCGTACGGTGAGCCCGTTGTGGGTCACATGAGTGATCTTCAAACCATGACTCGGGCTGAAGCCGAAGCTTTCTTCAAAAAGTATTACTCGCCAAGTAATCTAACTGTAGCCATTGTCGGAGACGTGAATCCAAAAGAAATCAAAAAGTTAGCGAAAACTTATTTTGGCCGCATTCCCAGTGGACCAAAGCCGGACCCGGTCGAGACCGTGGAACCACCACAATTGGGTGAACGTCGCGTAACAGTTGAAGACCCCTCGCAGCCGTTCGTTCTTATCGGCTATCATAAACCAGACATCAACCATAAAGACAACGCCGTGTTCGACGTCATCACCGATATTATTGGCATTGGGCGAACATCACGATTGTACAAGAGCTTAGTTAAAGAAAAGAAAATTGCTATCGCTGCCTCAGGATTTCAAGGATTACCGGGAAACAAATATCCCGGTCTCTTTTTGTTTTATGCTTTACCAGCAAAAGGCCATTCCAATGAAGAGTGCGAGGAAGCTATTTACCAGGAGATTGAAAGACTTAAAACAGAACTTGTGACACCTGCAGAATTAGAAAAGGCCAAAACCCGTGGCCGTGCCAGCATAATTCGGCAATTAGCCTCCAACACTGGTTTAGCCGCTCAATTGGCGTTTTACGAAGTCCTCACGGGTGACTGGAGGAATCTCTTTAAACAACTTGAAAAGATAGACCAGGTCTCAGCCGAAGACATCCAACGTGTGGCCAAGGAGTATTTCAAATCAAAAAACCGCACGGTGGGCACAATAGTCACAACCCAAACTGAAAGCTAACCTTATAGGAGGAAATACAAAATGCGAGAATTTAGAGTTTCAAATCTCAGATGGTTCATCTTCGTAGCGCTTCTTCTATGTCTGGTTGAGTCCAGCCCTGCTCAAAAGCACTACAAAGAACTAAAATATCCGAAATTGCGCGACATTGAAATTCCCAAGGTGGAGCAGGTGACTCTGTCAAATGGTATGAAGTTGTTTCTGCTGGAAGACCACGAGCTGCCCCTCATCAATTTGTCGGCTCGAATTCGGACCGGTTCTATCTATGAACCGGCTGACAAAATTGGTTTGGCGGCCATAACTGGCCAGGTAATGCGCACCGGTGGTACGACCAGCAAAACTGGAGATGAAATCGACGAATTACTCGAAAGCATCGCAGCGTCCGTAGAAACCAGTATTGGACTCAATTCTGGCTCCGCTTCCATGTCGGTGCTGAAAAAAGACATCGACACCGGGCTTTCAATCTTGGCGGATGTCTTGATGAATCCTGAGTTTCGTGAGGACAAGATTGAGCTGGCCAAAGTGGAGCAGCGAAGCCTCATTGCCCGACGCAATGATCTCGTTAACGCCATTGCCGGCCGAGAGTACGCAAAACTGATTTATGGCCCTGAAAGTGTTTACGCCAGACATGCTGAATACGCCACCATTGATAACATCACTCGTGACGATTTAAGAGCTTTCCACAAAAAATTCTATCACCCTAATAATGTGATACTTGGGGTTTGGGGTGATTTTAACACTAAACGGTTGATTAAAAAAATCGAAAATGCTTTCAATAATTGGCAGAAAGTCGAAGTGGAAATTCCACCAGTGCCGGAGGTAAACTATGAATTCCAACAAACCGTGAATCTAATTCAAAAAGATGATGTCAATCAGACAAATATTTTCTTAGGCCACATTGGAGGCATGAAAAACGACCCTGATTATTTCGCGTTTGGGGTGATGAACCGAATTCTCGGTAGTGGCGCCACAAGCCGGTTGTTTAGAAACGTTCGGTCGCGCAGGGGTTTAGCTTATTCGGTTTTCGGCGTTTTCTCCGCTGACTTTGACCATCCAGGTCTCTTCTACGTTGGCTGTCAGACCAAATCAGAAACCACGGTACAGGCCATACGGGCAATGATGGAGGAGGTCAAAAAAATAACTGAAAGTGAAGTAACAGATGAAGAACTAAACTTGGCTAAAGATGCTTTGCTAAACTCGTTTGTTTTTAACTTCGATACCAAGGGCGAAATCGTTAATCGCTTGATGACCTACGAGTACTTTGGCTATCCGTTAGATTTCTTACAAAAAGCCAAAGAAAATATTGAAAAAGTGACAAAAGAGGACATACTGCGGGTAGCCAAGAAACATCTAAATCCCGATAAGTTGCAGATTTTAGCTGTTGGTAGACCTCAAGATTTCGACGAACCTCTGTCGGTCTTAGGAACGGTGAATGAAATCGACATCACTATTCCTGTACCGGAAGAAGAGGCACCTGAAGCAACGGAAGCTTCCCTTTCGAAGGGTAAAGAACTGTTAGACAAAGCAATCATGGCCTGTGGCGGGGCACAAGCGTTCAAGGAAATCAAAACCTTGCAGTGGAAGGGTAAGATCACAGCGGTCACCCCGCAGGGTGAAATGGCGATGTCTGCTCAAGTCACTCTGGCCTTACCAGATCGGGTACGTGCCAACATTAACACACCCATGGGTGAAATGTCGCAAATTCTGAATGGTGAGCAAGCTTGGATTGTTTCCCCGCAAGGCACGATCCCAGCACCCGCGCCGGTCAAAGAACAGATGATTGCGAATCTCTGGCATAATGTTTCTTATCTGTTTGCCAATGCGGATAGCGAAGGACTAACCGCCCAACACGTCGGTAGTGAAGAGGTGAACGGCCAAAAAGGCGAGGTACTGCTTATCACTCCCCAGGGAGTGAAGGGATTCAAACTCTACCTCAACGCTGAAACAATGCTGCCAGTAAAGATGAGTTATCAGGGTATGAACATGATGGGTGCGCCCGTTGCCAGCGAGGATATGTACTCAGATTATCGCGAAGTAGCGGGAGTCAAGATACCATTCAAATCCGTGACCAATCAAGACGGTAAGAAAGCTCAGGAAGTAATAGCGTCAGTAATTAATATCAATGTTAAGGTGGACGAAAGCCAATTTGCTGTCAATTAATACATCTCAGGACCGCCGAAAGGGTCTTGTAATTCAGCACCGGTTTTTTCTACTAATCAATTCGAATAAGCCCATAGGGGTTATATGAAAAAAGCCAGGAACTTGGCCGAAAACCTACTATTCTGCTCCGTTGGGCCTCCTCGCCCGACGTAAAGACCACCACTTAAGACGCAGGCGAGGACGCCTGCTCGAGCATTTTGGGACTTTTCGGCCTAGTTTCTAGGACTGTCTTGCTGGTTGCGTCCTGGCTTTCTTGCTTAGTCATTTCTACAAAAATCCACAAAATTATTTGACTTAATATTTTTAAAATTGTACATTTTGATAAGTCTACAATTTATTAAAGGTCGAAATTTGTGTTACAATTTTCTTAAACTAAATGGTTCAAATGTAACATTGAAGACTTCTGGAAAACTACGAAAATCTGAAATAATCCTCATTGTCATTCTGGAAGAATCTTTTTGCAATTGCAATGGAAATAACAGGTTAGTGCTCCAAACGAAAAAGATTCCTACTGAATGACATGTCTGGTTTTTCTCATTTTGCAGAACTCTAATCTAACATTGAAGAAAGGAGGAAATATCGTGAAGCATATCAATCTGAACAGGTTAGCAATCCTGGTAATACTTTTAGGATTTACGATCGCATTACTCACTTCCTGTACAAAGCCCGAACCAGAACTCATTCCAAGAAAAGTCCTATTTGGAAATCCTGAAAAGGTCAGTCCACAAATATCACCAGATGGAACCAGGATGGCCTATCTCGCGCCGGTAAACGACGTTCTAAATGTCTGGGTCAAAACCATTGGTGAAGAAGATGATAAAGCTGTAACAAAAGATGATGACCGCGGAATACGGCGGTATTTCTGGGCTGCTGACAGCAAACACATTATGTATCTTCAAGATGTGGGTGGAGATGAGAACTGGCGTTTGTACGGAGTGAATCTGGAAACTGAAGAAATAAGGGATTTGACTCCTTTTGAGGAGGTACAAGTGCGAATTGTAGAGCGTAACAAAAATTTCCCGAACGAACTTCTCATTGCCATGAACAAAGAAAATCCAAAATTTCACGATGTCTACCATCTTGACCTAACTACTGGCGATCTAAGATTAGTTGCCAGAAATACAGGAACCATTAGAGATTGGGTCGCTGACGCGAATTTAAAAGTACTCGGCGCCGTGGCTGCGACACCGGAGGGAGGTTTTGATCTGTTGTATCGAGAAACTGAAAAGGATAACTGGAGAAAACTACTTACTTGGAATTCTGAAGACGCTTTCACGAGTGGCCCAGTATCATTTTCAAAAGACGGTGGCTACATTTATCTGGAAGATTCTAGAAATGCTAATGCTAGTCGCTTGGTAAAAATGGAGATTGCTACAAAAAAAATAGAGATCATTGCAGAAGATCCAGAGTACGACGTCAGCAATGTAATGATCCATCCAGACACCTACGAAGTCCAGGCAGTTTCATTCTATCGAAGTCGAAATGAATGGATGGTTTTAGATGAATCGATAAAAGATGATTTCGATACCATAGCCAAACTTGATCACGGAGATTTCTATGTCACCAATAGGGATAACGCTGATGATACTTGGTTGGTTAGGTTCACAAAAGATAATGGGCCGGTCTCCTATTATGCTTTTGACCGAAACTCCAAGAAAGGTACCTTCCTTTTTCACCATCGCCCTGAATTAATTAAGTACACATTAGCTAATATGGAACCAATCTCCTTCACCGCACGCGATGGATTGACCATACATGGTTACATCACCTATCCTATTGGCAAAGGAAAAAACAATCTGCCCATGGTCTTGAATGTACATGGGGGACCTTGGGGGCGTGATAGATGGGGATATGATAGTGAGGCTCAATGGTTTGCCAACCGTGGATATGTATGCCTACAAGTGAATTTTCGAGGCTCAACAGGATATGGTAAGGAGTTTGTGAACGCCGGAGATAAGGAGTGGGCAGGTAAAATGCACGATGATCTTGTTGATGCTGTAAACTGGGCCATCGACCAAGGCATTGCTGATTCCGCAAAAGTGGCCATCTACGGAGGTTCCTACGGTGGCTATGCAGCCTTGGTTGGTGCTACATTCACACCCGATCTTTTCTGCTGTGCGGTAGATATCGTGGGGCCTAGTAACCTAATTACGTTGCTGAGATCGATACCACCCTATTGGACCACATACTTGGCTACGTTTCACAAGAGGTTAGGTAATCCAGATACTGAAGAAGAATTTTTGAAGTCCCGTTCCCCTCTTTTCAAAGTTGACCAGATAAAAATCCCACTTCTGATTGCGCAGGGTGCAAATGATCCAAGGGTTAAGAAGGCCGAATCGGATCAAATTGTGGAAGCAATGAAGGAAAAAGGGCTTGAATGTGAGTATATGGTCTTTCCAGACGAGGGCCATGGCTTTGCCAAACCAGAAAATCGTCTCAAATTTTATGGGGCCGCCGAAAAGTTTCTAGCAAAATATTTAGGGGGTCGCTATGAAGAGGAACAGGCCCAAGTAACGTCTAAGTGAGTTCTATTACAAATTTGACCCGGCTACAATTCAGGACACGCGGGTTCCGCTATCTCAAGGTTTAGAATTCTACAACGCTCTCAAGCACCGGCGCTGCCTAACAGAGATGATCGTGTATCGAAGACAGCCACACGCAACACTTATCGCAGACCTGTTTGCAGGAGAGTGAATATTTAGACAACAACCTCTATGATCGAAGTAAAAGATTTAACAAAACAATTCAGGTTAACTCGACAGCAAAAGCAGGAACTTGGAAAAGCATCAAAAAACGGGACCATCGATGCGGTTGCTGGCATCAGTTTTAGTTGTCAACCTGGTAGAATCTTCTCACTGTTAGGACCAAACGGAGCAGGAAAAACCACAACATTGCGCATGATTGCCACCATGTTAAAGCCCACTTCCGGAACTATCAAGGTGGCAGGTTACGACGTGGTTCAACAGCCTCAAGAAGTGCGGCGGAAACTGGGATTTCTCACTGGGACTACAGGATTATACGACCGACTCACACCCAATGAAGTAATAAAATATTACGCCGATCTCCACGGCATGGACAAAAATTTGTTCAAAAAACGTCGGGATGAAATATTTTCACGTCTGGAGATCCACGAATTTGCCAATCGACGCATCGCAAAACTGTCTTCAGGCATGCAAAAAAAGGTATCTATCGCTCGCACGATCATTCATGACCCCGAAATCATTGTGCTGGATGAACCCACCTCCGGGCTGGATGTGATTACAGCCAAGAACATTATTCAGCTCGTTCGAGATTTGCGCAAGGCAGAAAAAACTGTGATTTTTTCAACGCATATCATGGGAGAAGTGAGTCTTATAAGCGATGACCTGGCCATTATCCATAAGGGTAAGCTATGCTACAACCGCTCTTACAACGATTTTGTGGCCCAAATGAAAACACAGTCTCTGGAAGACGAATTCATAAGGTTAGTGGAGCAGGCTTGAGATGCGGACTATTATTACAATTTTCAAAAAAGAATTAATCGATACCTTACGCGATCGTCGCACCTTGATCGCAATGGTACTTATTCCTCTATTGCTTTTTCCTCTGCTTATTGGTATTTCATCCAAAATAGTCATCTCTCAGGCAAAGAAAGCTAGAGAAAAAGTATTGAGGGTTGCAATCGTAAGGTACGACAATGCTGATTTGTTTAAAGAAATGTTAGCCAAACGGGATGGGGTACGCATCGTCGAAAATATACCTGTCGACAGTGTCCGCTCTTTTATTCAAAAAGATAGCTTAGATGGGGCTTTTGTGTTTTCGAAAAATTTTGACCGACAAGTTGCAAATCTTCAAGCAGGTAGAATCAAGGTCTATTACAAATCTACCGAGGACGATGATATCACAAAAAATCGACTCTTGGATTTGGTGAAAGAATTTGAAAAACAATTAATATCGCATCGATTTAAAGAGTTGAATCTTGATGAAAACATAGCCAAAACAATTAAACTTATCGAAGTCAATATAGCGACGGCGAGGGAAAAAATTGGCAAGGCTATTGGTGGATTCATACCCTACTTGTTTATTATATTCTGCTTCACGGGCAGCATGTATCCAGCCATTGACTTAGGCGCTGGTGAAAAGGAACGAGGAACGATAGAAACGCTCTTGACTTCTCCCGTGAACCGACTTCAAATACTACTGGGTAAGTTTGGTGTGGTGGTTTTGACCGGGATTACATCTGCTATTATTTCCATGGTGGGACTGTATGTGGGTATTAGGCAAGTGGAAGAAATTCCAAAAGAACTATTTGATGCCCTTCTTGGTATTCTTGAAATCCACTCTATTATTTTAGTGCTTTCATTGTTATTGCCTTTAACCATATTTTTTGCGGGCTTTCAGCTTTCCATATCTATTTACACAAGATCCTTCAAAGAAGCCCAAAGCATCATCAGCCCCATGATGATTGCAGTGATTGTACCAGCATTCCTTGGTCTGATACCAGGCATCACCCTAAATACGACCACAGCCTTGATACCTGTTTTAAACGTATCCCTGGCTACCAAAGAAATTCTTTCCGGAACCATTAAACCCGTGCTATTGGCAGAAGTGTATATTTCCCTAATTGTTCTGGCAGGGATAAGCCTTTTTCTTTGCTCCAAATGGTTTGAACGGGAGGAAACCATTTTTCGGGTTTAATGTTTCAATAATAAGTATACAAGTTGAATGTAATGAGCGTGTATCAAGGTCAACTAAAAAGTCTAATTAGTGTTTGAACGAAAACTATATATTATGGCCGTCATTGCGAGGCGTTTTTTGCCGAAGCAATCTCATGCCTACCTAATAAGGAGATTGCTTCGCTGAGAAACACTCGCAATGACAGTAAGTATTGTGTTTGCGTTCAAACACTAATTCATTTCATCCAACAAGGCTGAAATCACACAAAATGGAAAGGAGAATTATTTATGTTAGTGTTAACCACTCCCAATATTGAAGGCAAAAAAATTGTTAGATATCTCGGATTAGTAAGCGGTGAGGCCATTCTGGGAGCTAACATCTTCAAGGATTTTTTCGCCGGCATTCGCGACATAGTCGGAGGCCGCTCAGCCGCTTATGAAAAGGAGTTGCGACAGGCGAAAGAAATTGCCATTAGTGAAATGATTGAACAAGCAAACGCTTTAGGAGGCAACGCGGTTGTGGCCGTAGACCTGGACTACGAAACCATCGGCATAGGATCAGGAGGAAATATGCTGATGGTGAGCGCGAGTGGCACAGCGGTGGTGTATAAGGAGTAATTTTTTTACTTTCAAATCTATCAAGAAGGCACAATATGAGAGATTTTGCTGAAGTTATTAAGGAACTCCCACCTGAGCTACAACAAGAAGTTTACGACTTTGCAAATTATTTACTAAAGACCAAAGTTAAGCGAAAACAAAAAAAATTAAGAATGAGCTGGGCAGGAGCTCTGCGGGAGTTTCGTGACCAATACACCTCTCTCGAACTTCAAAAGAAAGCTCTAGAATGGTTTTGATAGCGACTTTGACCGAACCGAACGAGGAAGAAAAACACCTGCGGATATTTTAAAAAAATTGAATGTGATCAAATAATTGAGCCAATCGTCGAATTACCGCTATCGTCCGTTTTGTTAATGAGGTGAAAACGGTTTCTAAATTTCTAAATAGTTGAAATCAAATTGTTTGAATAATTGAAAGGTAACTATTCAGCCCTTACTGTCATGCCTTAGGCATCTTCCCTTGTAATAGCACTAATTTGCAGGCTTGCAGCTTCTGTGGTTATGGAGGGAAGATCCCAACGGAACGCCACCTGAATAGTTTCATTGAAAGTTTTGAATGCATTATGCGCTGGGTAATAAGATCAAAAATTCATAAAGCAACAGTTACCGAAGCAAATGTTGACTACATTGGAAGCATTTCCATTGATGAAGAATTAATCGAAAAGGCCGGCCTTTGGCCTGGGGAAAAAGTTTTGGTATCGAGTATCACTTCCGGGGCCAGATTAGAAAGCTATGTTATTGTTAGTGAACCGGGGTCTGGTAAAATTTGCATGAACGGTGCCGCCGCCCACCTGATTAAAGCTGGCGAAGAAATTATCATCATGGGCTTTGAACTCACCGATAAACCGGTTAAACCTAAAATAATTTTAGTCGATAAAAATAATAAGTTTGTCAAATATTTATGACAAAATAAAGCTCCAAATAACAAGTTCCAAATGTCAAATAGACTCCAATGGCCAAAGCTCCAAATTCGTTGAAGAATCAACTTAATCTTTGTCATTGGAATTTAGAATGTATTTGTAATTTGCTATTTGGGGATTGTAATTTATACTGAGGCACCAAATAACAAAAACAAATAAAAACTATGAGCCAAAAAATTCGCGTGGGCATATTATTCGGTGGCAAATCCGCAGAACATGAAGTATCTTTGCAGTCAGCGAAAAATGTGGTTGAAGCCATCGATAAGAATAAATATGAAGTAGTTTTGCTCGGCATCGATAAACAAGGCCGGTGGTATCTAAACGAAGCCTCGCGATTTCTCTTAAACGCGGATAATCCAAAACTCATCTCATTAAACAAGGCCAATGAGAATGTTGCGTTAGTTACGGGTAAGAGTGGCAAGCAGCGGTTGGTGAGCCTGTCTGACAATAAATCCTTTGGCCCGATTGATGTTGTATTTCCGGTC
Organism: bacterium; assembly: GCA_046758765.1. Taxonomy (GTDB): domain Bacteria; phylum Zhuqueibacterota; class Zhuqueibacteria; order Oceanimicrobiales; family Oceanimicrobiaceae; genus JBHIAW01. Next base: position 6,652 of record JBHIAW010000037.1, on the reverse strand, counting down.
CTGCATGGCCCGTTCGGTGAAGATGGCACCATTCAAGGTCTACTTAAACTGGCAAACGTGCCATTCGTTGGGGCCAGCGTTCTGGGTTCTGCAATCGGTATGGACAAAGATGTGATGAAGCGTCTGCTCAGAGAGGCCGGGATTCCAATGGCCGGCTTTCTGGTGTTTCCACGCGCATCATCGCATGAAATTGATTTTGAAGCTGTCAAAAGTCAATTAGGGGTGCCCATGTTTATCAAACCGGCCAACCTCGGTTCTTCGGTGGGAATTCATAAAGTTTCAGACCAACCGCATTTCGACCAGGCCGTCCAGGATGCTTTTCAATACGACACCAAAATCATCATTGAAGAAGCGATCGCAGGTCGAGAAATCGAATGCTCGGTGTTAGGCAATGAAAATCCCATCGCTTCTGTACCCGGTGAAATCATCCCCCAACATGAATTCTACTCCTATGAGGCCAAGTACATTGATGAACACGGAGCCATCCTGGAAATCCCAGCCAAGTTACCAGAAGAGATTGTCAAACAAGTTCAGGAGCTTGCCATTAAAGCCTTTAAAGTGCTCTGCTGCGAAGGCATGGCGCGCGTGGACTTTTTCTTGAGAAATGACCAGGAAGTGCTGGTAAATGAACTTAATAGCATTCCGGGTTTTACCAGGATTAGCATGTATCCTAAACTTTGGGAAGTTAGTGGCATTTCTTACACGCAACTCATCGATAGGCTGATTCATTTGGCTCTGGAACGATTCGAACGCGAGAAGAAATTGAAGACGTCGGTGGAGCTATAAAAATTATGATCACTACCTAACTCAATAAAATAATAAAGAGATTCATCTTGAGCCCTTCGGCTGTGTTCAGGACAAGCTTAGTCGATAGGAAACGTTCGACCATTGAGTGATCCAACACAGTTTGAAACTGCGTTTTTTACGACTCAAATACACTGTTACAAACAGTGTAGAATCATGATCTTAAGAGTTCCTTTCTTACGAATAAAACAACCTTAGTCGCTTTTTCTCAGCTCTTCCTCAAACTAAAAAAGATTCCTACTGAATGACATATCCGAGGTGCGCCTGCTGTCCTTGATAAGAAAATGGTGATAACCATCGTACCTCAGCATGAATTCCCTTTACTTTTTGTATTTTACTAATTCAGTTGAGAACTTATCGACATTTTGTTCAGTGGCGATAATACTTGGTGCAAACCGAGCGGCAACCTGCCATGTTTTTATATGAAAATTAGAATAAAGGTGCTTAGCAAAACTGGGAACTTTTTGTAAACTTTTAGGTAACCAATATATTGTGACTCAAAGAAGAATGGCTAGTCTTTTATACTCACCCTGCCGGTAATCTGACCATAACTATTTGACGAAATTGGAGGAGGGGCCAATGAGAGGCCGAACCATCTCCCATTACAAAATCCTCGAAAAACTCGGTGGCGGGGACATGGGTGTGGTGTACAAGGCTGAAGACACCAAACTCAAACGCTCCGTTGCCCTCAAGTTTTTGCCACCGGAGTTAACCCGCGACCCAGAAGCTAAAAAGCGCTTCATCCACGAAGCGCAGGCGGCCTCCGCTCTACAGCATAATAACATCTGCACTATTCATGAGATTGATGAGATCGATGATGGTCAATACTTGATATGCAGGGAGTAAGAAACGACAAAACTTCAAAATCGTAGCCTAGGTTACGGCTATGAATCATTTGAACCATGATTATACGAAATAGCCAAAGCTTTTGTAGAAAATATTGAAATCTATGAAAAATTGTCTTACATTTGGAATAAACATATTCCAACTGCTTTGAATAACGATAAGGAGAAATAATATGGAAGCGAATAAGTTTATCGGAAAAGTGTTAAAAGACGGGCACCTGTCACTTCCGGAGGAAATCGCAAAACAAGTGGGAAAGATATTTGAAGTTATATTATTGCCAGTTGGTCAAAATAATATCTATTCTTACTCAGAGATGATTGCGAAAGAAAAAGGCTTTAGCCAATATACTGAAAAAGATATAGAGAAAATTATTCATGAATCGAGAGGTATCTCAGATTGAAAAAAATTGTTCTGGATACCAATACAATTATTTCAGCTTTATTCTGGAGAGGGAACCCCAGAAAAATATTAGACTTAGTGAAAGCAGGCTACTATACGCTTCTATCGAGCGCAGAAATTGAGAGAGAATTGATAAGAGTCTTAGGATATCCAAAGTTCGGACTCACTCCTCAGGAGATACTCCCTATTATTATCGATTACAGCACTTATGCGAAAAAAATGAAAGTGACTTCTACAATAAGTATTATTAAGAAGGATCCAACAGATAATATTTTCTTGGCATGTGCAATTGACGGCAAAGCCGATTACATTGTTTCAGGAGATCATCACCTTCTTGAATTACAAACTTTCCGGAAAATACCAATAGTTACTCCCAAGAACTTTTTAATTCTTGAAAATAAGGTCTAAGCGCAGTCGTATACTTCGTCCGGGATCTAAATGATAGGGAAAACAGTATCACATTACAAAATCCTCGCACGGCACTAATCGTCAAGAAAGGGTTAATCCTGAAAAGTCAACAAATTCAAGCTGAATCTTTTGAAGTGGAAAATCAGAAATCAGACAAACTGGTCGAGCTGGCTTTAATTCTCAGCCAGCAAAATGATTATGAAGAAATTCTTAGGCTGGTTGCACAAAAAGCCGCGGGTTTGATGCGGGCAGATATGGCTTTGATCATGATGATCAATTCGCAAACCCGTGAGACAGTAAAAACAATCTATACTGGAGGAATGATAGCAGGCTATGTTTGCAATGTAAAGTTCGCCTTTCCTTGCCGATAAAATGGTTATGACCATTAACTGCTTAATCTAAAATTCTTTCAATCTTATAATAAAATCCTAAGCCACATAATTTTAAATCTCACCTATTCAACCGATATTTTATAAGTAATATTAAGTCAGGAATGCATTAATATTTCCTTTAGCGAAAATTAAGCATTTAGGAAAGAATGATACCGCAACTAAGACTTTTGGGTCTCCTATTTGGATGGTTATTTATGACTCCCTTGGCCTATTCTCAGGATCATTTCACGGACGTCGCTGACAGCTTAGGCGTAGCCGTAGGAGATATTGGCTCCGGAGTCGCCTGGGGAGACTTCAATAACGATGGCTATCAGGATTTGTACATCAGCACCCCGGGAGCCGATTATGCCTTTCAGAACACCGGCAGCAGCTTCATCCGTGCACCTGGATCGTTAGTCAACTGGCTGAATAATGCGGGCGTGGCCTGGGCCGATTATGACAACAACGGCAGACTTGACCTTTTTGTGGCTAGTATTCAAGAAAATGTCCTCTTTCACAACGAGGGGGATTATTTTACTGATGTGGCCAGAGCCTTAGGGGTTGCGAATTACGGCCAAAGAGCCGTGGCCTGGGCTGATTACGATCTGGACGGTGACGTGGACCTCTTTGTCTCTCAGGATAATTCCGCTGGCTTTTTATACCGCAATGACCAAACAACCTTTACCGATGTCTCGCAACTCGTCGGTCTTCTGCACCGTGCACAAATATGGTGTGCGGCCTGGGGTGATTATGATGGTGACGGCGACCCAGACCTTTATGTTTCAGGTGTTAGCTTTAACTACTTGTACCGAAATGATGGAACCGCATTTACTGAAGTTGGGCAGGGGACAGGTGTGGCCGGGTCTTCAAATGAAAACACACGCGGTACGGCCTGGGCAGATTACGACAATGACGGCGATCTGGACCTTTTTGTGGTCGGATACGACGGATGGCCAAATCGACTTTATCGTAATGATCGTAGTACGTTCACGGATATCGCTGGTACAGTCGGCGTGAATTATCATGGCGATGGTTTTGGTTGTGCCTGGGCAGACTACGATAACGATGGTGATCTTGACCTCTATGTTACCTATTATGATGGCCCCAACCATCTGTTTCGCAATAATGGCCCTGTATTTACAGAAGTTTCAGCTTTAGAAGGTGCGGCAGATTCCTCCCATAGTACAGGTTGTGCCTGGGGCGATTTCGACCGGGATGGCGACCCAGACCTCTATGTGGTCAACGACCAGGGACAGCTCAATCGACTCTACCGCAATGACTCATCGAGCAACCATTGGCTCACCCTTTCTCTGATAGGGACCCAAAGCAGTCGTGATGCCATTGGAACCCGTGTAACTCTACACACTGGGACTTTGACTCAAATGCAGCAGGTGGAAGGCGGCCACGGCTACTGCTCGCAGAATTCCCTGCCTCTGGAGTTCGGCTTGGGGGCTTTTGACCAGGTGGACAGCCTGGTGATTCGATGGACCATGACTGAACGCCAGGTATTTCGAAACTTACCAGCAGACCAATTTTTAACCGTCATTGAAGGTCGGCAGGGATTAGGTCCCGGGGTGCTGCGTGTGCCTGAAGACTACCCCACCATTCAGCAAGCCCTGGACGCGGCACTTGCTGGTGATACCATCCGGGTCAATGACGGCATCTACCCGGAAAATCTTGTCTGGCCCACAACCCATGGCCTTTATCTTAGCACTTTTCATGGCGCCCATCACACTGTCATCGATGGCATGGATTCGGGTCGCGTCATGACCATCCATTTTGATTCTATCGACACGACCACGGTCATTGAAGGCTTTACCATCCAAAATGGCAACGCTTACGATGGCGGCGGCATTTCATGCGAAAACAGCTCTCCTCTCATCCGAAACAATATCATCAAAAACAACTTTGCGGAAGCCGTTGGGGGCGGTCTTCGACTGGTAAATTCTCAAGCCATCATCTCTGGAAATGTCATTGCGGGAAATTTAGCTCTCTATGGCGGCGGGGGCATTTTTGCCGAGAAACCCGCTTCCCTGGAACCTGAAAAACCACCTAAAGAGCCAGGACCAATTATACGTAGTAATCTGATTGTTCAGAACCAGGGAGACTATGTCGGTGGCGGAATTTTTTATCGAGCGGTCTGGGTCAGGCTTGAAAATAATACCATTGTTGAAAATCGCAGTAAATATGGCGGCGGCCTATTTTGTGGTAGTTGGGACTCTAAGGGTGATATCACCAATAATGTCATTTTTCGAAATCAGGCCACCTACGAGGGGGGTGGGATATTGTGCTCGTGGTACTCACACGGGATAATGGCAAGAAATCAGATCGTCCAAAACCAGGCGGGCCGATTTGGCGGTGGCATTCACTACTTTGCTTACAGCCGTTTAAACATTGCTGGCGAATCGGACTTGCAAAATGACCTTTACCACAATGAGGCCGGGGAATTCGGCGATGAATTGTACTGCGACGCCTTTGAACCCATTGTAGCCCATTTTAATTATTGGGGTGCCTCTAATTTGGATCCAGAAACATTTACCGGAATTCAAGGCAATATTGAAGCGAGCCAATGGCAGCCCATGGCCAGCAATCCGCTGCCGGTCACAAAATCGGTGCAAGCAGCCCCGGATTCTTTCTGGTTCGCTGAACTCAAAATGGAGTTTGAAGCTCTCCAGCTTACTTCCTCATCCTCGGGGCATGTTACGGTGACCACTTTTCCCGACTCATTACCCTTGGGGCTCAGCGGCACTTTGGCTCTGAAAAAGTTTTATGTGATTGAAGCAGCAGGAATTGCAGCCTTTCAAGCCCGATTAACCTTCTACTTTACAGACGAGGAACTCTCATTGGCTGCTATTTCCAATGCTCAAACCCTGGTCTGCAGCCGCTGGAATGGTAATGTGTGGGAAGAGTATGAAACCGTCATAGATACACTAAATAACTCAGCTTCCTGCACTGCCACGGCGCCTGGTCTCTGGTGTTTGCGAAGTTCTGAAATCACCAGCGTAAAAGAGCCTGAAATCGACGGGGAGCTCACATTCGCTTTGCAACAGAATTGCCCCAATCCCTTTAACGCCAGCACCCGAATTTTTTACCAATTGCCAGCAGCAGGGATGGTGCATCTATCTGTTTATAACCTCAAAGGACAGTTGGTACGAACCCTAGTGCGCGAACAAAAAGCCGCGGGTTCTTATACAGTTGTGTGGGAGGCTTCCGATTTTAGCTCAGGCGTCTATATTTATCGCCTGGAAGTAAAGGACACAGGTTCTAAATCGAAAACAACTTATGTCCGTAGCAGAAGAGCGATTCTTTTGAAGTAATGCAGATAGAACAATAGGATTATTTCTCATTCTTTGCGTTTTTTACCATGTCATTGTTCCATTGTTTCATTGCTCTATTGTTTAATTGTTCATTAGAACTATCCGTAAAGCAATGGAACAATAGAGCAATCTGTTTCTTTATTGATTTTCACTTAATTAAATCTGTGAAGATCTGTGTCATCTGCGTTCTATTATTAATTTTGTGAGTCAAATATTTTATGCAGAGTTACAGGAGTTATAAAATGCAACTTGCAAATCGATGGAAAATGAGGTTTGCCTTTTTCCTCATTTTCTTTGCATTTGAAACCGCTTTAGGACAAAACTATATCGAATACGAGGCCCCGGGAAATAAGCCCTTTGGTATGGGCTGGGATGGCAACCATCTCTGGATCGGGGATGAAGAGACCCAGTTGCTTTACCAGGTTGATGTTTCAGACAGTTTTGTGGTAGTGGGCGTGTTCGAGAAAGGAGGCTGGGGTGATCTGGCCTGGGACGGCAGCCATTTCT
>JBHIAW010000036.1:0-20236 GCA_046758765.1 bacterium | reverse complement strand
AAGAAGGTAGGTCAGAAATGCCCGTGAGGGCTTTCTGACATTTCTTGTCATGTAGTCCTGTCAGACATACATGACCTACAAAAATTCATATTACCATACTCAACCCGATCCGCTCCCGTTCCATATCCACCTTTAGCACCTTTACATCAATCACATCGCCGACTGAAACCAGATCCAAAGGATTCTTGACAAATTTTCTTGACATTTGGCTTTTGTGTACCAGACCGTCAACTTTAACCCCGATGTCCACAAACACACCAAAGTCCACCACGTTGCGCACTGTGCCTTTCAAAATCATCCCTTCTTTTAAATCTTCCATTCTTAACACATCGCTGCGGAAAATGGGTTTGGGCATCTCATCTCGTGGATCGCGATTGGGCTTTTCCAGACTGGAAATGATGTCTTCCAGGGTGGGAATGCCAATTCCACATTTCTTAGCCAATTGATCGATTTTAACTTGTGTTTCATTAATCTTTTGACGAAGTATTTTGCCATTTCTTCGGACTTCTGCCACTTGCAAATCAAATTGCTTTAACAGGGTTTCTGCAGCTTCGTATGATTCCGGATGCACAGCCGTAGAGTCAAAGAAAATGTCGCCGTCGGGAATGCGGAGAAATCCTGCTGCTTGAATAAAAGCCATGTTTCCTAAGCCTTTGACTTTGGTCAGCTCCTGACGTGTGTTAAACCGGCCTTGTTCCTCTCGATATTTGACGATGTTTTCCGCTATCCGACTGTTAATTCCGGCTACGTATTTTAGCAAAGACTTAGAAGCGGTGTTGAGGTCCACACCGACATAGTTTACCGCCGATTCCACTACGCGGTCCAAGGACTCCGCCAGTCGATTCTGGTTGACATCATGCTGGTAGAGTCCCACACCGATGGACTTTGGGTCAATTTTTACTAATTCGGAAAGCGGGTCGAGAAGTCTTCGGGCGATGGAGATGTTGCCCCGCATTTCGGCCGGCAGGTCCGGGAATTCTTCCGCTGCCACTTCCGAAGCAGAATACACCGATGCACCGGCTTCGTTCACAATTACATAAAAAAGTTCTCTTTCCATTTCACTGATAACTTCGGCTGCCAGCATTTCGGTTTCTCTTGAGGCTGTGCCGTTGCCAATAGCAATAACGTCAACCTGGTGATTTTCGAGGAGCTCTTTGAGCTGAGTTTTGGAGTAATCCCATCGCTTCTTAGGCTCGTGGGGGTAAATAGTAATACCTTCTAAATATTTGCCTGTTGTGTCGATCACAGCCACTTTACACCCGGTGCGATAGCCTGGATCAATCCCCATGATGGTTTTCTCTCGAATCGGCGGCGCTAAGAGCAGATTTTTTAAGTTTTCGGCAAATACTTTGATGGCATGTTCCTCGGCCTTTTCTGTGATTTGATTTCTAATATCTCTTTCGATAGCCGGGGCAACCAATCGCTGGTAGCTGTCAGTTAGGGCTAATTTAATTTGTTCAATAAAAATAGATTTCTCATTGGTAATATAACGCCTTTTCAGAATTTTGAAAACCTCATCAACCTCAACCTTAATACTCACTCGAAGGAATTTTTCCCGTTCGCCGCGGTTCATGGCAAGAATTCGATGCGGCGGCATGTATTTGGCCAGCTCTCTGTAATCGGCATACATCTCGTAAACAGAAAGATTTTCTTCGTCCTTGGCCTTGGAAGTTAAAAGCCCGGTTCGAAAGGTAAATCTGCGGACATCCTTGCGCACTTCGGCATCTTCGGAAACTATTTCAGCTATGATGTCGCGCGCGCCCGCAAATACATCTTCGTAGGTATTTAACTCTTTCTCAGGATCTAAGTAAGGCTCGGCTAATTCTTCAAGATTACCGGTTTCAATTTCTTGTGCAAGCATCATTTGGGCCAAGGGTTCTAACCCTTTCTCTTTGGCAATGGTAGCCCGTGTCCGCTTTTTGGGACGGTAGGGTAAATACAGATCCTCTACTTCTTGCAGCTTGGTGGCCTTTTCGATTTTCTCTTTCAGTTCCGGGGTGAGTTTTCCCTGCTTTTCGATAGAATCTAAAACTGTGGCTTTTCGTTCTTCCAAATTCCGCAGGTACTTTATGCGGTCTTCAATTTGGCGGATTTGCTCTTCATTCAGTCCACCTGTGACTTCCTTGCGGTAGCGAGCGATAAACGGCACCGTGTTACCAGTGTCCAGAAGTTCTATGGTGTTTCCAATTTGTTGGGGGCGAAGATCAATTTCGCTGGCGATAATAGTGTAAAACGAAGCTTGTTCCAATTCTCGATCTCCTTAAAAAGTCATTCCAGCTCGAAAGCGATGAACATTAACTGGCCACGGCGTTCGACTTGAACAACCACAGGATCGAAGACTTTGAGATTGGCTATGGCTGAGCGCAATTCCACGAGGCCCGCGATGGGGTCACCATTAATTGAATAAATTACGTCACCGGGTAGTAGTCCGTTTTGCCAATAGGGAGCGTCGGCGGACCTGGTAGCCACCACAACGCCTGTGGCTTTTCTAAGTGGTGGAAGCATCTTTGCTATTTTAGAGTCGAGCTCAATTCCGAGGATGCCCAACTTTGGAATGAGATTTCTTTCAGGACTGACCAATTCTGCAAAGCGTTCGGGATCATCTTCTCGCTCGATCACTGAAACTTGCACCGTGAGCTTTTGTGTACCTCGCAGCAGTTCTAAAGTTACCAGGTCACCTATTGAACGCCGGTATAGATTTACGTCAAACTGGCGACCATTTTCCATTACTTTGCCATCTAACGTTAGAATTACATCTCCAACCTTAAGGCCCGCTTTATCGGCTGGTCCGTCGGGATAAACATCGCCCAAAACCACACCCCAGTTCTGAGGCAGCCCTAATCCGGCTGCTAAAGTGGGGGTGATGGTCTGCGCATGGGCTCCAATGACGCCGCGGCGCACGCGACCTGTGTTGCGGATTTGTTCAAAGACATTCCGAACGATATTGCTGGGCGCTGCAAAGCCAATACCTTCGCTGCCGCCAGACTGTGTGAAGATCAATGTGTTAATCCCTACCACACGGCCGTTGGTATCTACAAGAGGGCCTCCACTGTTTCCGGGATTAATTGGGGCATCTGTTTGGATATAAATCATGGGGTCCTCAGGCAGAAATTGACGCGCAATGGAGCTGATAACACCTAAGGTTACGGTATTTTCCAAACCAAGAGGACTGCCGAAAGCCAATACCAACTGGCCTTGCCGAAGCTCGTCAGAATCGCCTAATTGCAGAAAGGGTAAGTTCTTTTCTTGAATTTTTAATACAGCCAAGTCGGTTTCCCTGTCAATGCCGACTATTTGGGCGCCTACGATTTTGCCTCTAGCCTTTAGGATAGAATGCCCTTGAGTTTTATCTTCTGAGGAAGCTGCTAACACGACTTGGAGGCGTCTGGCACCTTCCACAACATGGGCGTTAGTGATGATGTACCCATCAGGATCAAGGATGACTCCTGAACCGCTGCTACGCTGCCTGGTTAGCAAATTTGAACTGATCGAACCAACCGCTTGAACGGGCACATACATCATCGCAAAAATCTGTACAACTGATGGACTCACACGTTCTGACAAAGCTTCGAAGTCGCCGCTCAGTGTGTTCAAGGCGAATATAGAATTCTTGTCTGATGCGGATTGCGCCAGAAGACCCGACTCACGTAGAATAAAGTTGGGAATCATTAAAATGAAAATCAAGAGATAAGATTTATGCCTCATGATTCCTCCTTAATAGTATTGCCACTCAATTCTTTGCTTTTTTGTCAAGCAAATTTATTATATTAGAAATCTTTCCTTTACCCTATAGGCCCAAAATAGACTTTCGTGTCATATTCAACCTTGACTTTGTCATCTGCACGAAACTTAAAAAAAAGTCCATGTAGTTCTTTCAACATCGCCTCATATTTTGGATGACCTTCTGCTGGAACGTAAGACGACGACAACAATATACCTTTTATACCTTCAAAATCAAAGACTTGTATATTTTCAAATAACTTCATTTTGAAGCCACCGGGTCGAAAAAACCACGCTAAAGTCTCTTCGTCTAAGTTTTTGTGATCCACTTTTTTGTAGTCTATGCTGTAGGTGCTTAGTAATTGTTCATACGCTTTTAGGAATGCCGTGGTATGCGTTCTTCTATCATTCCAGATCAGGATCACCCAACCGTTTGGTTTCAATATACGTAAGAACTCCTGTCTTGCCTTTTCTAAGTCGAACCAATGAAAAGCCTGGCCCGCCGTAACGAAGTCCACGCTGTGCGGTTGGAGAGTCGTTTCTTCCGCGGATCCAGCGATACTTCTGAAATTGGCATATTTTGCCAACAGTCTTTCACCGGCCTCCCGCATCTCTCTATTTGGCTCGACGCCAAACACGACATTTCCATTTCTCAAAAAGAGCTCTGAAAGTATCCCTGTTCCCGAACCAACATCCGCTACGATAGAAGCACTTGATAGCCCACAATCTTCTTTTAAGCTGTGAATAATCTTTTCTGGATAACTGGGGCGATACTTAATGTAATTGCCAACTCGATTTGAAAACCGCTTCGTTGGCTCTAATTGGCAGTGTGTTTGGCCATCCATTTTCTCTTCATTAAAAAGAAACCGCATTATGTCGCAACTGATTCCACATTTAATTTAAGTTGAAGTTTCAATATGCAAAATAAAATTGAAATTTGCAAGTAAGCAATCGGCTCCAACAGCTTCGCGCAGATCTTGCCAAAGGTTGGCCAGCCAGCTCTTCGTTTTAGCTTCAACACCTAATGAATACGTTGGTTCTGTTAAGATAACATCGTCTGCTTGTCTTTTGTCTTGACTTTTGTCATTTAGTCTTCTATTTTTATATGAGGCATATTTAGTCAAGATTTCAAATTGAAAATACCGTGATAAAGTTGATTTTTGATTCGAATTCATTAATTACCGCCTGTAAATGTCATTATCAAGAATCGCCTGTGTTTGAGTATTGGAGACGGAGAACTAAAATGGGAAGGGTTAACTTGGATCGAAACGACGAGATACTAAAGATCATCGAGAAGCTGCCTAAACCTTGGTTGGTTTGCTCATAATCGGGTCGATATTAGCAATATGGAAATAAATGTAGAGCCAGTAAAGTGAATTTCAAAACTCTTAAGTGTTTACATTTACAGATAACTTCTTACATTATTGCATTTACACTGTCATTAGGTTTAGCCCCACTTTTGGCCCAGAATGACATCAATGCCCTTTACGGAAAAACTCTTAAGGAAATCCGTATCGAGGGGGCTCATTTTACCCAACATGATATCATAATAAGAGAGTTGGCTTCAAAAGTTGGTCAGCCTTACACAAAAATGAATGCAGCAAAAGATTTCGCAAGATTAGATAAGCTGGATATTTTCAGCTATGTTCAAATTCAACCAGTAGCAGAGAGTGATGATGTAATTCTTGATATAGAGGTTAAGGAGATTTTTCCTTACTTACCGTTTTTTAGCTATGAAGTTACTGACGAAAATGGCTTTGCCGGTGGACCCGGATTTCAATCTGTGAATTTTCTTGGCCAAGACCGCTTTTTTTTCGCTTCCGTAAGATTAGGCGGAGCAACTAACATTAACCTTTTTTATGAAGACCCCTGGATTAGTGGAAACCACTTATCGGTAACGTTTGAATTTTTCCAAAGAGACAGGTTTAACAAACTGGACCGATTCAACGAGATTGCCAGCGAAGGCATGCTGAGGATTGCCAGCTATTTAGGGGAGTACGGCAGAATCGGTGGGCGATTTTCATTTATATCAATAAAAAGCGATTCAGCGGGACGAACTCTTTCGTCAAGTAATCGAGATAACGTTCCGACGCTTGGATTTTTTGTCGGTTATGATAGCCGTGACTTGTGGTCGAATCCCCACCGAGGATGGCAGAATGAGTTTGAGATTTCAAAGTCTGCTGGATTTCTTGGTGGCGATGGAGATTTTTGGTCATTTAATTTTGATATAAGAAAATATGTGCCAATTATAAAGAGGCATACATTAGCTTTGTTTTCCCTGACTACTCTAAGAATTGGAGATGTTGGAACGGACATCCCATTGCACCAGGATTTTCATATTGGAGGCACCAACAGTGTGCGAGGATGGGATATTAGCTCCGAAAGAAGTGGGAGAAATCAGTGGATCGGTTCGGCGGAATATCGCGTGACTATAATGCAGCCAAAAGTCTTAAGCGCTCTGGGACTAACAGTGGATATTGGACTGCAAGTGGCTCTGTTTGGAGATTTAGGCATCGTCTGGAATGACAAAGACCAGTTCAACACAGATAATTTCATCGGAGGATACGGTTTTGGATTGAGGTTTTTGGTGCCATTTGTGAATATGTTCCGATTTGATTTTGGATTTGGTGAACCGGGAGAAGGTTTCAGAATTCATATCGGAGCTTTTGAGAAACCCGTGGCGCAGAGGTTTCGCGTGAGGTAGATATTGTTGTTGAGAGGAGGATTGCTTTTTAACGCCAAGTTTGAGCCGCAAAGGGCATTAGGGCACTTAACGTGCTGTTTAAAAATAAGCTTTGAGAGAGCACAAAACTATCCCAGCGAACCTGCGCCCGTTGTGGGCTCCAAACAATGTTAGACGCTTAATCCGAATCTCATTTGTAATCGGAATTCCGGGCTTGTTTTCAAATATTTGAAAGAACCGCGTTCTACCTTGGGATAGCTTATTTTACGGAGCAGATGTAATCGGTATCAGAAAAGGTCCGTAACAATGAGCATAAAACATGGCTATTCATGAAATGTGATGATTGACCGATCTATCTCGATGAAGCTGTACTTTTTGAAGGCTTTTACTATCTCGTCGATATTTTGTAAAAATAGCTTTTCTAAGTCGATATTTTTGATATTACCCGTTGACACTAAAAGTAGTTTATACGGTTTACCATGTAGAGTAAAGGAATTGACAAAATCAGCATCTTTTGTTACCACTACACGTTTTTCTCGTAGTGAGATTTCTTCTATTACTGAATCTGGTGTTCGGTTCTCAAGTGGTAAATCGCGTGTATGGATCGTATCGTAGCCAAGGTCTCTCAGGCGATAAGCCAGACGGCGAGGTAAATGAGCATCAACTAAGAATTTCATGCTAAAACGGCTTGTACCCGTTTAATCTGACTTAATCGCGCCGCGAACTCTAATGTTGCCAGGATGTCATCTCGTTCTAAATCATCATAATCTGCAATTATTTCCTCTACAGTCATGCCTGCACTCAATAATTCCAATATCATCTCAACAGGATAACGCAAACCACGGATACATGGCTTTCCGTGACAGATTTCAGGTGACATTGTGATACGCTCTGCAAGCGTTTTCGAATTTGTATTCTGTTTACTCATAGCTCTAAAATTATTTTAATTATGCTTACTATCCTTAATTATGTTCTTGTAGTATTCTCCTTATCGCTTTTGAATATAAGAACAAAAGAAGAGAGATGCAAATATTACTTTATTGTGTCATCCAGTGTAATACATCTTCAGATGAAGTCGCCTCAATGTTTGAGCGGTTCTCCTCAACTATACAATCAATTCTCATTAATCTGCAAGCATGGTTCTAATTACCTGCAAACTTTGGTTCGTTTCTTCTACACACATCATGATTGCCACAGATCTTTTTTGCGAAACAGAAGTTAGCCCACTTATTATTGGTAGCCCTGAACTCGTTCAGATCTAACTCAGAATTGAAAGACTCAAAAGCAATGTTATAACACTGCATTTTAAGGTATAGATTGCAATTTCCGAAATCTATTTTTATTCAACTTTTAATATAAATACAAAAATTAAGTTCAATTTCTGGAGTTATATTTTGAAATTGCAATATAAACCCGTGAGCATTGAGATATCTAAGCCGCAACTTATTAGAGTCTGGCAATACAATAAAATAATAAAACTCCCCTGGCAAAGCAAGGGAAATTTTCATACTTTGTTTAGAGTGTGAAATTGCGAGCTAACCAATTTACATTACTAATACTTGGCGCTAACGGAGTATTTAGCCTTGCGGCTTCTCGGCGCAATGGTATTTAGAACACTTTAAGATTAATATACTTCCGCGGATGACTCTTTACGTCTTGCATGAGGGTTTGCATATCGTTTAATAACTGAGCTACTTCTTCGTATACTTGGTCATCAGTAAGGAAACGCCCAGTAGTGCCACGGTTTGACATGTTATAAACCAAGGAGTCTGCCTGTGCAGTAAGAGATTCTAAATTGGCATATAATGAGGGATCGGCAATCAGTTTTCCTAAGAAACCCTCCCCCTCCAGTATTTTCATGGTGATATCGCTGAAACTATTAGTTATTGAAGCTAAGTTATTGTAGACAGTTGAATCGTGTAGAAATAAACCCAAGCTGCCCTCGCTGGACTTCATAGCCATAAGCAAATCTGAGGTTGATGACAGCAGCCGGTGCATGTCTCTCGCGAGTTGCGGATCGTTTAAGAGTGCCCCTAAAAACCCTTCTCCCTGGTCAATTTTATGTGTTATCGATTTACCACTGACTAATATGGCATTCAGATTTTCAAGAGTCGCAACCGCTGTGTCCGTAAGTTCACCGAAATCTAACGGAATGACGCCCTTCAAAAAATCGCCCTGGTTTAGAGGTTGCTCTCCTGATTGCCCTTGTGTGATATCCACATATTTATCTCCTAATATTCCCAGAGTCATAATGCGAGCTACCGAACTGCGGGTAATTTTGTCGCGATAAGCACGATCAATTTCAAGCCAGATCATGACACCATTTTTGCCATGGCGTTGAGTGAGTTCTAACTTTCTAACGGTCCCAACTTTTATACCTGACAGGGAAACTAAGCCGCCTTCGGTTAAGTTCTGCACATTGGGAACAAAAGTTCGGAGTGTATATTTGGTGGAGAATAGTTTTTCGTTGGTACCTACCTTCAAAATAACAGCCACTAAAACTACGACTGAGACCGCGGAAACTAGGCCTACTTTTAAATCAGACCATTTAAGTTTTGTAGATTGCATTTCCTTAATGGACAAATTCTTTAATGTACGGGTCTTTGGAACGATGCAGTTCTTCAATCGCACCTTCAAAGATAATTTCACCATTTTTCAGCATGGCTACTCGATCGGCGACAGCAAAGGCGTCTTTTAAAATGTGAGTCACAACCACGGAGCTTACCCGTTTCTCATCACGCAGTTTAACGATAAGCCCATTTATGACTTTGGAAGCAATGGGATCGAGTCCGGCGGTGGGCTCATCGAAGAGTACGATTTCGGGATCGCAAACAACGGCTCGGGCAATCGCTACCCTTTTTCGCATGCCGCCGCTCAATTCTGAGGGTAAATATTCGAAAGCGTGCTGCAATTCCACAAAAGCTAATTTTTCATTTACGTTTCTATGAATTTGCTCCAAAGGAGCATTATGATTTTCCATCATGCAGTAGCCCACATTCTCCCAAACAGTAAGAGAATCAAAAAGAGCCCCACCTTGAAAAACCATTCCCATCCGGTGGCGGATAGGGTGAATTTCCCTCTCTTTGCTATGCGTTATATCTTGCCCAAAGATTCTTACAGAACCCAAATCTGGCTTTAACAGACCAAGAATAATTTTTAATATCGTACTCTTACCTGCGCCACTGCCGCCTAAGATGACAAGATTCTCCCGCTTATTCACTTTTAAGCTCACGTTGTTTAGTACAGAAACGTCTGTATAAGAATAGCTAATATTTTCAAGTTCAATAATTTTCATTAGAGGTCTCTTCATGTCATTTCGTTGGTCACTGATCACTAAAAAGATTCTTGCGAATGACAGTCGGGACTTTTGTTCAATAAAAACTTCACTATGCACCTAAAAGAGAGCAATAATTAATTTAGAAATCAAAAAATCCCAGATTAAAACTGACAAAGAGGCGTACATCACAGCTCGGGTGGCCGAACGTCCGACCCCTTCAGCGCCCCCTCGTGTGAAGATGCCAAAATAACAGCTTATGGTGGATATGATATATCCAAAGAAGAACGGCTTAACCAGTCCGATGGTGAGGTCTTTCATTTCCAAGCTACTAAGTACAGATATCCAGAAAATTGTAGAATCAGTGTGCAAAAAAAGTATAGCCATCACGTAACCACCTAGAATGGCTATGGTATCAGCCACAATCGCTAATGGAAGAATCATAGCGACCGTGCCGATCTGGCGAGGAACTACCAGCTTTTTAATGGGATCGGTACCGAAAGCCTTCATTGCATCAATTTGTTCGGTTACTTTCATAGAACCCAATTCCGCAGCTACTTTAGAGCCCGTCCGGCCAGCTACCATTAGGCCGGTAATGAGCGGACCTATTTCCCGAATCACTGAGATGCTGACAATGCGACCCATAAGATTTTTCGCACCAAATCTTTCTAACCGTGTGCCCCACTCCAAAGCTAACACCAATCCCACAGAAAGCGAGGCCGTTAAAACCAACAGTAAAGCACCAATCCCAATGTAATTCATCTGGTCTAATGTTTCTCTACGGTATTTGTAAACGGACGGCAAACCTGCTAAAGCAGCATAGCTCATTAAAGAGAATTCTTGAATATCGGAGAATAGATATTTTATTTTTTCAATCATTGAATTAACTTGACTATTCACCCTGCTCTGTCATTCCGTAGGAATCTTTGTAAATTCAAGCACACGGTGAGCGAGGTTCATCTGGACGTAGACTTAAAAAAGATTCTTCCTGAATGACAGAGTGAATAGTTACGAATTAACTTTAATTTTCTTAATTTGAAAAGATTAATATTGCATCTATTATGACTACTCAATGACGGAATACTTAATTTCTACGTATTAAAACCAGCCGCAAGGCAATTATATTTCATGTATTTGATTGGAATAACTATTAAGAAAGGTGGGGCGGCCGTTGCCAATTGCTTCAATCACTTCGTCAGTATCTAACACTTCAGCACGACCGTGGCCCTGCCAAAACCACAAAGCGATTACTGCGATGGCAACAGTACATACAACATGTAAGATTTTTAATTGAAAAATCTCTTTTTATTTCATAAATTACAATGATTCTTATCTGGCTATTCAATTAGTTTTACTATTTGTTACAGTCTTATGAAATTCGCTTTCTGTCTTGAAATGCTTTATACCGAATTGCCCTTCATTGAAAGATTAGCCGCAGCTAAAAAGGACGGAATTGAGGCAATCGAGATTTGGGATTGGCGCGATAAAGACTCCAGTGCCCTACTTCAACAGATGCAAAGGCTGAATATAAGTTTAAGCAATATGAGTGGCAATCGTAGATTTGGCATGATCGATCCGGATGGGCGTACGTGCTTTTTACAAGAGCTTGCAGAAGCCGCGGCATTTGCTGCCGGCCTTGGCTGTTCGTCCCTAATGCTACTTGTTGAAAGTTTAGACGAAGATGGGGGTGCCATACCTATTTCTACGCCACTTACGGATCGCGAGAAAGTAGAGCAAATCATTGCGTATGGCTTAGAAGTGAGTAAACTGGCGGAAAAACTGCACCTTCAAATTGTTATCGAACCTTTAAACAGTGTGTTAGATCATCCACGATTTTTTCTTGATTCTTCGCATTTAGTGTTTCAAATCATCAGAGAAATAAATCATCCCCGCGTAAAAGTACTTTATGATATCTATCACATGGCCATGATGGAAGAGCATATTCTGCGTGATATCGAAGATAACTTTGATTGCATCGGTTATTTTCATATCGCCGATAAACCTGGACGACACGAGCCAGGTTCAGGCACAATCGATTTTAAATCCATCTGGTCCCTATTGAAAACACTTCAGTATGAAGGTGTCATAGGTTTTGAGTTTTATCCAAGTAGTGGGAATAGCCATAGGGCTGTCCGAAAAATTATGGATTTTATTACTTATTTATGATTTTTGTGAAACTATACAAGACCAATGAAATTGACTTTTACCCATACAAATCGACATAGGCCTTAATTATTTAGTACTTTCATGCAAGTTGAACTTCGACATATTTCGAAATCATTTTCTGGTAATTTAGTGATAAATGATGTCAGCTTAAGAATTGATGCTGGCCAGATTCATGCACTTGTTGGAGAAAACGGCGCCGGCAAGTCGACACTCATGAAAATTCTCATTGGTGTGGAAAATGCTGATAATGGAGAAATTGGTATTGACAGTGTGGTTAAACAATGGCGGCACCCTATCGAGGCCCGCAACGCTGGGATTGCCATGGTTTATCAAGAACTTTCCCTTATCCCTTCCCTATCCGTTGCTGAGAATATATTTCTTGGAAGGTTATTACGTAACAAAATGCGAATGGTCAGTTGGTCTCAAATGAAAAATAGAGTTAAGAGAATTTTTGAAGAACTTGGATTCCCAATCGCCATTAATAAATCTGTCGAAGAGCTGTCCATGGCTGAAAAGCAAATGGTGGAAATTGCTCGAGCCTTAGCTCAACATGCTGAGCTCATTATTCTCGATGAGCCCACCTCCTCCCTATCTGAACAAGATACCCATAAACTTTTTACTCGGATGAAAACTTTAAGCGCAAAGGGCGTGAGTATTGTTTTCATTACACATCGATTGGAAGAAGTATTCACCGCTGCGGATCATATTACTATTTTGCGTGATGGTCAACTCATTAAGTCTTGCCCAATTTCCGAGCTGGATATGGAGACCGTGGTTCGTGGCATGGTGGGTAGAGAGCTACGCGAACAATTTCCGGCACGAATCCCAACTAAAGATCAAACAGCTCGTCCTCTGGTTCTAAACGTTGAAAATGCAACCCGCAAAAATGAATTTTACAACGTAAATTTTTCCCTTCGCAAAGGAGAAATCTTGGGTTTTGCCGGCCTGGTCGGCGCCGGCAGGACAGAATTAATGGAAGCCATTTTTGGGATTAGTCAACTGGAGCAAGGAAGGATTCAAATTAATGACGAAGTAGTCAAAATTAACTCACCGACCGTGGCGGTACAAGCAGGTATTGGCT
Organism: bacterium; assembly: GCA_046758765.1. Classification (GTDB taxonomy): domain Bacteria; phylum Zhuqueibacterota; class Zhuqueibacteria; order Oceanimicrobiales; family Oceanimicrobiaceae; genus JBHIAW01. The sequence goes on along the minus strand of JBHIAW010000036.1, from coordinate 7,312 downwards.
TAATTGCTGATGATCGTAAATTAAAGGGTCTGGTTATAGATGCCAGCGTTTTGTTCAACTTAACCATGGCCACGCAACTTAAATTTGCAGCAAAGTGGGGCCTACGATTAAAAAAACTTGAAAAGAAAGCTGCTCAACAACTTATCTCAAAATTAAGAATAAGACTCGCTTCGATCCATCAGCACGTTTTTAGCCTGAGCGGTGGCAACCAACAAAAAGTGACCATTGGCAAGACCTTGAACACGGAGTCTACGATTTTGATCTTCGACGAGCCTACTCGTGGCATCGATGTAGGGGCAAAACGTGAAATATATTTTCTGATTCGCAAATTAGCTGAAGAAGGCGCCGCAATTATTCTGGTTTCTTCTGAGCTCGAGGAGTTGTTGGGTTTAAGCGATCGTATCATTGTTATGTGTCAGGGTCGAATCGCTGGGGAACTTGCCATTGAATATGCTACACAAGAAAAAATCATGGAAATGGCTGTTGGACTACACGAATCAAATGAACGTGGATTTGAAGTATGAGATGGTTACGACAACTCGGACCTCTACTTGCTTTAGTGGTTATGTTAATCATTCTAAGTTTTACTTCGCCTTATTTTTTCACCGTTGATAATTTACTAAATATTTTCAGACAATCCACTGTAAATGCTCTTTTAGCTCTTGGACAACTGTTGGTCATAATAACCGCTGGTATTGACCTTTCTGTGGGATCCATGCTCGGACTTTGTATTGTCATTGTAGCCAAAGCTTTAAAGGCAGGTTGGCCAGTAACCATCAGCATAGCATGTTGTTTCGCTGTGGGAGTTGGGGTCGGCTGGTTAAATGGGCTACTGCTCACCAAGCTAAGACTTCCCCATCCGTTTATTTCTACCTTAGGAACCATGAACGTAGCTCGAGGATTGGCGCTTATTATTTCTGGCGGCTTCCCTATATCTGATTTACCAGACAGCTTTCGCATCTGGGGAGCCGCTTCCGTTGGCTTAATTCCCATGCCGGTTATCGTGGTGTTAATGGTTTACCTGATTTTTCATTTTTTTCTTACTCAAACCGTTGCTGGAAGGGATACTTACGCAATCGGCGGCAACAAGCAAGCTGCCTTTTACTCTGGTATCCCGGTAGCTCGACGATTGGTAATGGTTTATACCTTAAGCGGAACCATGGCTGCAATTGCTGCCATTATTTTAGCTGGCCGTATGAATTCCGGCTATCCATTGGCTGGCATGGGCGCTGAATTGGATAGTATCGCCGCCGTCATTATAGGTGGGGCAAGCTTTTTCGGGGGTGTAGGTAACGTCTGGGGCACCTTAGTGGGCGCCTTAATCATGGGCGTTCTTCGAAATGGACTTAATCTTATGAATGTTTCGACTTATTGGCAAACCGTTGTTATTGGTGCGGTAATCGTGTGGGCCGTTTGGTTTGATGTATTACGCCAGAGGCTCACCAAAAAGAAAGGTTGATAAATTTGCGGAGGAGTAAAGGAGGGAGGTTCCATGTGCATACAAATTGGGCTCGATGTTGGCTCGGTAAGCGTAAAACTGGCTGTAATAGGAGACCAGACTGACCGCCGTTTATTTGAATTTGTTGCATCATCGAGTGAAACATTCGACTTTTTCCAGACCACCCGCGCATCGCTTCCAATACTGATTTCTAACTATCGCCGGATTCAAGGAAGTATAGTTGCTGCCACAGCGTCTCTGCTTGAAGAGTTTTATCGTGTGATCGAAACAGGTTTGAACGCTCAAGGCAGGCAAGCTGACCTTGAGCGCTTGATCGCCGGAATGAGTGCCGTCGGCTCTGGGGCGAAACTGATCTCCGAGCTTCTCGGAGCCTCTTATGAAAACGAGTTCAAAGCGATTGCAAAAGGAATTGAGATGCTCCACCCGGCTGTGAGAACTGTTTTCGAGATGGGCGGCGAGTGCTCAAAATTCATCCGGCTTGAAATAGATTCAGCCAGCGGCGAGATAGGAATCGCGGATTACGAGACCAATGGTGATTGTGCTGCCGGCACCGGCTCTTTCATCGATCAGCAAGCGAGCCGGCTTCGCTATCGGGTGGAGGAGATTGGGGATATCGCGGTGCAAACGGCCACGGCGGCGCGAATCGCCGGGCGCTGCTCCGTCTTCGCTAAATCTGACATGGTTCACGCCCAGCAAAAGGGGTCTACTCCACCACAGATACTCAAAGGACTATGCGACGCCGTAGCTAGAAATTTCAAAGCCACCATCATCAAAGGCCGGAAGCTGACGCCTCCGGTTGCTTTCATCGGCGGACTGGCCCTGAATAAGGGGGTGGCTCAGTCGCTGAAAGAGCTTTTCAAGCTCAGCGATGATGAGTTCTTCGTCCCCGAGTGTTATGCCTGGGTCGGAGCGATCGGCGCCGCCGCACTCCGTCGAAACATCGGAGAGCCGAACGGCAGGTCCAGTTTGCAGGCGCTGCAATTGCATGTGCGAAATCAGGTCGCGGATTTTCCAACCCAGAAGCCGCTCTCGCTTGAAAACGTGTGGCTGCTCAGGGACCGAGTGAGGCGTTATGACTTCAACTGTAAGCCGCCGCTCATTGACACCTATCTCGGAATTGATATTGGTTCTGTGAGTACCAATCTGGCTCTGATCGATGATCAGGGCGATTTGCTCAAGGAGATTTATTTGCGCACCGAGGGAAGACCTATCGAGCAAGTCGATGCCGGTTTGAAGGAGATTTTCGAAAAGCTTGGCCACAGGATTCGAATTCGGGGCGTCGGAACAACCGGCTCTGGCAGGGAATTGATTGGTGAGCTCGTAGGGGCCGATATCGTGAGCGATGAGATCACAGCGCACAAGACCGGCGCAATGTACATCAGCGAAAAATTAATAGGTGAACAAGTGAATACAATCTTCGAAATCGGCGGCCAGGATTCGAAATTCATCAGCATTGAGGACGGCGTGGTTGTTGACTTCGCAATGAACGAAGCGTGTGCCGCCGGAACCGGATCCTTTCTCGAAGAACAAGCCGAGAAGTTAGGCATCAGCATCAAAGGTGAGTTTTCTGAACTGGCACTGCAATCGAAACGCCCGATAAGGCTTGGAGAAAGATGCACCGTCTTCATGGAACGAGACGTCAACGCCTATCTGCAGAGGGGAGCGGTGGTAGAAGACCTGGTCGCAGGTTTAGCTTACTCAATTGCCCTGAATTACCTTAATCGCGTTGTCAGAGGGAGAAAAGTTGGTGAGGTGATTTACTTTCAAGGCGGGACCGCATACAACGATGCGGTTGCCGCAGCTTTCTCCCGGCTTTTGAACAGCCGAATCATCGTTCCGCCTCACAACGGAGTCGTCGGTGCCGTCGGCATGGCGCTGCTGGCGAGAGAGAAGGTGAAAGCAACCGGCGCTGACACCCAATTCCGGGGCTGTGACCTGACGAAAATCAACTACACCCTCCGAGAGTTCGTCTGCAAGGCTTGCTCTAACTATTGCGATATGCAGGAGTTCAATGTGGAAGGCGTCAAGACCTACTGGGGAGACAAGTGTTCGGACAAGTTCCGCAAGCGAGCCAAGGTTGAGAAGAAACCCATCATCCCTGACTTGATTGCCCTTCGCAAGCGCCTGCTTATGGCTGAATATTCGGAACCAAAAGGCAGAGATGCCAAAATCGGGATTCCAATGGCAATGTCGTTCTACGAGACTTTTCCGTTTTGGAATCGGTTCTTCGACGAACTCGGTTTCGACGTGATTGTATCGGAAGAGACGAATAGAAAGGTGGCTCTTGATGGCATTGACCTGGTCGTGGCCGAGCCTTGTTATCCGATTAAAATGGCTCACGGTCATGTTAAAAATTTAATCGATAAGGGCGTTGACTACATCTTTCTGCCGAATGTGGTGAACGCTGAATGTAGTCCTGAAATGGGTCCATCTCACCATTGTCCCTGGAATCAAACGTTGCCCTTTGTAATTAAAAGAGCCCCGGGGCTTGAACGGTTTCAATCGAGATATGTAACGCCAACCATACATTTCAAGAATGGACCGGAATCCGTAAAAAGGGAGCTGAGGTGTTTGTGCCGAGATTTGCAGGTTTCCCGGCTGGAGATTTCTAGAGCAGTTGATCGGGCTTATGAAAGCCAGAGGCGATTCAAAAGCCAACAGCTTGAAGCCGGGCGCCAAACGCTCGCACGCCTCACCGCATCGGGAGAATCCGGTATCGTCATTGTCGGGCGAGCCTACAACATCTACGACAAAAGCATGAATCTCCATATCCCGGATAAGCTTCGGCACTACTACGGCGTGAATGTGATCCCGATTGATTTTCTTCCGGTTGATGAGGTGGACATAAACGATATCAACGAAAATATGTACTGGCAATCAGGTCGGAGAATATTGGCAGCCTCTAAGCTTGTCGGCCAGCATCCGAACCTGCACATCATCTACATCACCAACTTCAAATGTGGGCCCGATTCGTTTATCAAACATTTTGTCAACCAAGCATCGGGCAAGCCGTTTTTGTCTCTACAATTTGACGGTCACGGCAACGACGCCGGATTCCTGACCCGGTGTGAAGCGTATCTTGACAGCAAAGGAATTCTGCGCTGGTGGAAAAGCAGGCATTCGACTGCGACCGACATGAATGTAACTATTCAGACATATTAGAAGGCAAAACTATTTAGGGCAAAACAATACTCAAATGAAGCTTTTCATAACAGTTTTGCCCAAAATCGTTTTGCTTTTTTTGGTGACACCTGAATAGTTGCACATGACCTAACGAAGGAGGGGTAACCGATGGCAAAAGCAAAGTCACCGGAAATTCTTGCAGGAAGGAAAGTTTACGTTCCGAGGATGAGCTATAGCGCGTCCATGGCAATCGCTGCGGCACTGAGGTCGGTAGGCATCGATGCTGAAGTGACGCCAGAATCCGATGAAAGGACGCTTGAGCTCGGAGCAAAGTATCTCTCTGGAGATGAATGCTTTCCGGCAAAGGTCACGATGGGGGATTTTTTGAAGATCATGGAGCGTTTTGATTTCGACACAAGCCGAATTGCTTTTTTCATGGCCGCCACCGATGGGCCCTGCCGGTTCGGCCAGTATGTGCCGCTGATGAAAAAAGTCTTTCGCCAGCTAGGAGTCAAGGATGAAGTGGTAATGGTTGCACCGTCGTCAAGCGGTGGCTATCAGGATCTCGACGATTACGGGAGTGATGTCACACGAACTGCCTGGCTAGCAGTGGTGGCCTCCGATATTCTACGGAAGCTGCTTTTGAAAATAAGACCGTACGAACTGAATAAAGGCGAGACCGAACAGGTGTTTGAAGAGAGTCTGAATCATATTTGCAAGGTTTTGGAAAAGCCTAATCTCAGCCACAGGGCACGACTTGAACTTCTCATAGAAGCCCTCGTTCACATCAGGGAGAGGTTCAGGAAGATACCTGCCGAGTACGCGCGAGAAAGGCCACTCATCGGCATTGTAGGCGAGATATTCTGCCGCTTGAATACCTTCAGTAACCACAACCTGGTCAAGATCATCGAGGAGCACGGGGGGGAAGCCTGGCTATCAGATATCGGCGAATGGGTTTGGTATACCGATAGTGAAACTGAGAGAAAACTTCGATTCAATGGCAAGCGATTCTCACTCAGTATGCTTAGCTCAAAAATTAAGACTTGGGTACAAAAGTTCGATGAACAGAAGCTGTACGAATTGTTCAAAGAAGATTTCTTGGGCTATGAGGAGCCAAAAAGCCTAAGCGAAATGCTCATGCAGACTGCTCATTATCTTCCCCAGGGGGGTGCGATTGGGGAAATGGTACTGAACATTGCTAAGGCGGTTTATTTTTACAACAAGGGTGTCGATGGCATCGTTGACATCAGTCCATTCACCTGCATGAATGGTATCGTGTGCGAGGCTATCTATCCCAGGGTCAGCCGCGACTGCGATAACATACCGATCAAGAATTTCTATTTTGATGAAACTCAGTGCGATCTGCACCGCGATGTCGGGATTTTCATTGAGCTTGCCAAAACGTATCAGAAGAACAAAGTGAAGCAGCGAATTGTCCCAAGATACTTCTATAAATCATCGGTGATAAATCAGAAAAGGTGTGAAAACGTTGAAACAAATGCTGCATTTTAAACGAGAAACTTCTGCCAGAAAGGAGGATTTACAGTGATGAAACACAAAGCTATTTTTTTCATATTATTGGTGGGTTTACTTATATTTATGATTTTTTGCAGCAGAGAGCACAATCAAAGAATGCAAATTACTATTGTGACCAAAGCCATGGATAGTGAGTTCTGGCAAACATTACGAGCGGGCGCAATGGATGCAGCTAAGGACTATCCCGATGTTCAACTTTCTGTGTTGGCGCCCGCGCGAGAGATTAATATCGATCAGCAGGTGAATATCCTTGAAGACCAAATCTTAAAGGGAGTGTCGGCCCTGGCCGTGGCCCCATGTGGTGTTGCTGAAATAATTCCTGTTCTGAATAAAGCTCATTCTAAAAATATTCCTGTCATTACAGTCGATACTGATGTGGACTGGCCGCACAAGTTGAGCTATGTAGGAACAGACAACCGATTAGGCGGTAAGTTGGCTGGTGAATACGTTGTAAAAGCTTTAAATGGTAAAGGTAATGTTGCGGTAATCTCTGGAATTCCCGGTGTTCAAACGCATGAAGACCGTGTTGCTGGATTTTTGGAGGTCATCAGAAACGCGAATGACATTAAGATAGCGGCCTTTCAACCTGCGAACAGTGAGAGAGAATTAGCCCTCACGGTCATGGAAAATATTCTTACTTCACACCCCGATTTAGACGCTGTTTTCATGACCAGCGATCAGATGGCGCTTGGAGCTTTGGAAGCCATTGATGCGCATCACCTTATTGGTAAAATCATAACGGTCGGTTTTGACGCTGGGCAAGAGGCTCTAAAAGCAGTCAGAGAGGGGAGACTAACTGCGGTTGTGGCCCAGAACCCTTATAATATGGGTAAGCAGGCCTTCTTATCCGCTCTTAAAGCAGCAAAAGGAGAACCTATTGACAGGCGGATTGATACGGGTACCACTTTGATTGACAAATCAAACGTGGCTATGTTCTAAGAATCTCCAGTGAGGGATATTTTTTATTTTAGTACGCCAGGAGGGACTCGAACCCCCAACCTTCGGCTCCGGAGGCCGGCGCTCTATCCAGTTGAGCTACTGGCGCTCAAATTATAGACGGCTTTCGATAATCCTGCTACGCTAATGTTTACCAAAACACGACATCACCAAACACCTGTGAGGCCGAAATATACAGTTTATTTTTCGACGATTCATAGTCTTCGGATTTATACATTTTGTTGATAAATAAACCGC
>JBHIAW010000035.1:0-20245 GCA_046758765.1 bacterium | reverse complement strand
TACTCGAAATGCAAATAAATTTATAAGACAAAATAATTGACGACAAAATCATTAAAAATTATTTTGTCTTTAATCATTTTGTCTTTTTGGGTTCCGGCTTGTCCAATTATTCAGACCAAAAGACAACCTGTTGCAGATTTGTAGTACAAGTTAACACGAAAACTTAATCTTTCATTATTAAAGATTTTCGTAACTATTTAGGTGTCATTCCGTTAGGAATCTTCCCTTCATAACCACAGAGCTGCAAGCTTGCAAATTAGTGCTCGTACAAGGGAAGATGCCTAAGGCATGACAGTAAGGGCTGAATAGTTACATATTTTCAAATAATTGGCATCAAAATGATGTTAGAGAAAAGCAAAGAAGAATTTGCAAAGGGAAAGTATGTTAACCATGAAATTGTAAAGAAAGAATTCCTAAATGGCTGAAATCAGATGGTCTTTGGAAGCTTTGGGGCGATTGAGACATATCAAAGAATTTAGAGAACATCCCAATCAAACCCAATTGCCTATAATGGATCGTCTCAAGACTAATACTCCTTAACTTCCTGCGCTTCTACCTTCTCAAGTTTTTCCATATTCATCTCTTCCAATCTCTTCTTCTCTTCCGGCTTTAACGGTCGCAGCACTTTAAAATCTTCCCACTTGATTTCTGTTTTCCTGCCGTCAATGGGCAAATACAACCAATCGTCTTCTACAATCAGTCCCAAGTGGAAAAATTTGTCCGCTTTTACCAGCAGTTCGGTGACTTCTTTCCAGTCTCGCAGGCGTTCCAGTAGTTCGATGCCCTCTTTCCAAGGCGTTCTGCTGAGAATTTGGCCTAATTGCCGTACCAGTGTGCGCCACTCTTTACCCGTAAGGCGTTCTTCAATTAGGGATTTAAAAATTGGAACGTCGTTAGCCCATTTTATAGCTTCATTCGCTGGCTCTAAAATACGTTTCAGCACCTCGATTAATTCATCCAGGGCGCTCTGCTTTTTTTCTTGCGACCAGGCTTCTGACTTCAGACTATATTTAGCCAAAGTGTGCCAGCGTTCCATGGCTTGAACCCACTCTTGTTGTGAAAAAGCTTGCCCCACTAAATTTGTAAGATTTTTATAAACCGCGGCCCAATCCCGAGAGAGGAAACCCATATCCACCGCACCAGCGTACTGCTCTTTTTCTAATCGGTCGTCTGGATCATACACAATCACTTTCCCTGCTGAAGCGCCGGCTAAAATGCTGTTGCCGGCAAACGGTAGATATTTCCGTCTGAGCACCCCTTTTGAGTCCCATTCTAAACCCAAAACCAGGACCACGCCTCCCATCAGAGACTCGGCCAGATATTCCATTGCCGTGCCTACAATCACAACCCTTAGTCCCGGCCCTGCCGGACTACTCACACTGTTGATGACCCAGCGGGTGCCAACGCTGTCCCGCACAAATATGTCTCCACCTTTGGCTCCGTATATGCCGGTATTGCCAGCTAAACCGTGCACCACCACCGTGCCTGAATGGATAATTTTGGCCATGTCGTTTTGAGCATCGGCGTGGACGTAAACGGTGCCGCCCATCATAGAATTGGCAATATCCTGTCCGGGACTGCCGTAAAGATGGATCTCGAGATCGTGCGTGTTGGGTCCGAAGCCAGCCCCTAAGTAGCGCTGGCCAGTCGTCTTATAAACGATGAACTTTCGCCAGCCTTTGTCATAAGCCCGCACCAACGTACGGGCCAACGATTGATGTCCTTCCGGTGGAAAACCTGTGGCATCCACCACTAAAATATTTTCTTTGTCCTCACATTGTGAGAGGTGCTGTTTCTCCGAATGAGTGAGACGGTAATATTTTCGACCCGTTGTTCTCGTCCCAAGCTTTTCTATGTGATCAAAGATTGAATCCAATTCGTCCGAGACGATTTGGATGAGAGTGGAGCGCTTTTTGGCCGGCTGACCTTGTCCCACATCCATGCTTTGCATACCATCTTTTACCAAGCTCAAAGCTTCAATTACCAAGGAACGCAGCTCATCGGTTTGAGCATATTTCCCTAAGGCTCCTACCAACAAACGGAATGTATTGTATTCCCAATTCTTCAAGTTATCTTTTACAAATTGCAATATCTTTTCGGCTTGGCCAAAGTTCATATTTCCTTTTGAGTCAAAAACCTGTCTGGCTACGGACTGCACTTCACTGGTGTCAAATCTCAATTGCGATTTTAGATCATACTCCTGCCCGGTTTCTGAATTAAGTCCCGTTCCGTATTTATCCGTTACCTCCAAGTCATATTTCCCATGCTGCTTTCTTTTTAGATGATACACAATGGCGCCGCCACCTTGGATCTCTCCGGTCTTCTCCTGTTCTACGCTGCCGCCGCGAATAATCTTAACGCAGTCAGGCTCTTTGGTGGCTAAGACGCCTGCCTTATAAAGGGAATCCAAAACCGAACGGCACGCCTGCTCTTCTGAACCTACCAAGCCAATAGAGGCCCATTTCCCGTTAGAGCTTTCCTGCCAGACAAACACCGAGGGGCGCAGCACCGAAGTATCGGTGAGCCCTACGACCTTTAAATCGCGGGTTACAGGGTCTTGATCTCCAATGATAAAAAACCACGGCCCATCCGGCGAACCTGCGATTTGAGATTTTTGTATGGCCTCGAAATCTGCTGCCAACTCCGGATGAGTCCTTTTTAATCGCTTCAAATCGATGCCTGTTGTAGGTGCAATGGCCTCGAAGAGATGGGTTTGCGGATAACCCATTTGTTTAAGTATGGCGTAAGCTTTAGCAGCCATCTCCGTATCGGTGCGAAACTGGGGTGCACCGCCAAACTGATCCCAGAATCGAACCATGGCCACGTAGTTGGCAAAATCTCCATTGTGTATCAAAGCTTCATACACCCGTCCATAAAAGGGATGGCTGCCGCCGCTGTATGGGCTAAATACCGTTGGAAAGCGCTGATGTCCAATCCAAACGTGCGCTCCGTACTTATATATCACCACCGCCCGTTTTCCACCTTTCGGAACAATAAGCGATATTTTCCGTTTCTGGGAACTCATATTTATTTCATGTTGGCCTTCCTCTTCTCGCCAGGTGATTTGGATCTTGGATTTTGCGTTGTGATGTTCTTCTTGAAAGACCTCAGCAATGGTTTTATCCAATTTAGCCATGGGAACATATTGGGCGTCCCCCACAATCCAGTAACCCGCGGCCTGCTCAGCATAACCGACGAGCTTCCAGATGCCGCCATCTTTCATCATGGAAGAGACGAAGGCTTCTGGATTTTCGGACCGATTCTGCGGATCGATATAATAGTGCTGATTGATTTCAAAAGCCCGGCGGTAAACAAATTCATCCTCTAAATCTCTCCACAAGCTCTCATATTTTGGTTCTTGCCAAAATTCGGAATCCGGGTCAATGCGATTCAGATAATCGTCTGTCAGCAGATCATAGTATTTGACAAAATATTCGATCCATTTCCCAGCAATGTTGTGCCTCTGCAAAAATTGAGTCGGATTGCCGTTTTCGAGAATTCTTTTTTCAACATCAGAGATGCGACAATCTTCCAGCACCTGCTTAGCAAAGTTTAAGAGAGTCTGTTTTTTAACCCTTACAAAAAATCGATACAAATCCCCAGGGTCTACGGTCAATCCAGCTTCTTGATAGGTGACATCTCTTCCTTGCTGTTGACGACGTGGATTCCGGAAGCCTTCAATATTTAAGGCCGTCAGCTTTTGAGCATCCAGAACATCTCCGCGCCGATCGTGAATCTCAAAATCTTTGAGGTGATGTTTCGCAATTTCCAAAATTTTCTGCTTGCGTTTTTTTTCAGGTACTAATGCAATAATTTGCAGAGCGTAACAATCCTCAAACTGTTGCGAGAACATACCGCCCAATCCTAAGATGCCACCGCCGCGGCCGTTACCTCGATTGTGCATTTGCTGGCAGGCTGTCTGAATGCTTTCAACGGGTACGGCCTGGGTGCAGGCAAAACTCACCACGCCACAGGCATCTAATTCTTTCCGCTCTTCTTTGGAGTTATCCCATTCGTTAATAAATATTTTGGTTTTTTTCTTAGTTTCTTCTAAGCGATGCTTGATACTGGATACCGTGGGCTGGATTTCCTGCCAGCCCCAGTCTGCAATCAAATCCGTTCGTCCTCTTAATTCGCGGATATCCTTGATTCCCCAGATATACATCATTTTAATCAGGTGCTGAACGATGGCTACCTGAGAATTGATCAGCCATTGAGCATTTAACACTATCTCTTTTTGTTCCTCTAATTGTTCAACGGTGGTCGTGATACCTTTTTGGCAGCCGCCCGGGGCCTCACAGTTTCCACAGCGGTTACATTGTTCGGCAACAATTTCCTGCGTCCCTAAAATGACTTTGTCTGCCCCGAGAATGATAGCCTTGGCCATGTCGTAAGCGCTGCGGATGCCACCGCTGGCTACTAAAACAACTTTATTTCTTTCCCCTTGCTCCACCAGAAATTTGTGCACGTCTGCGAGGGCATACTCCAGAGGCATGGCAATACGATTACGTGCGATGTCCGGGGCAGCACCGGTACCCCCTGCGGTAGCGTCGATTTGGATTTCATCGGCGCCGCCTGTAACCAGTCCCAACGCTACGTGGTACACATCCACGGATGTCGAAATCTTTACGGTGATGATGGCATCCGGGTTGATGGTGCGTAACCATTCAATCATCTTGGTCACGTCTTCGATGGAGTAGACATCGTGGAACGGGAAAGGACTGAACACGCTTATGCCAGCAATGACACCGCGCAAATCTTCTACTTGCGTTGTTACTTTAGCACCCAGAATGTGCCCACCCAAGCCCGGTTTGGCACCCTGAGCGAATTTTAGGACTATCTTGTTAGCCCGGCGAAGGGTATCCTCTGTAACTCCAAAATAACCGGTGGCGGTTTGCGTAGCTACCCACCGCTCCATTTGCCGACCCAGCCAGCTCACCTCTTCATTGGAAAGACCAGGGAAGAATCTCGCCAATCGTTCATACTTTTCTAATGGATAGCCCCCTTCACCTGTACCGGTATAACGTTTCAAAGCCAGTCCAGCTAAATAGCGCGCTAAGGTAAGTTTCCAGCCGATCGAACCCAGAGACATGTCTGCGGCATCGATAGGAAAGCTATTAACTAACGCAGGAGAGTCTGGACGGCGATGCTGGTTAATCAAGCCGGCAGAAATCGAGATGACATCCAGCGCATGAATCAGTTCCTGGTCCTGCGATTGAATTCTTTTCTCAACTTCTTCTATGGCCGCCTCTAAACTTAACGTCCCAGCTTTTAACTGTACGTTTGCAAACTTCATAGCGTCGAAACTCCCTCCTCCAATGTCACAGCCGGTTTGCGGCACCTCATGAGAGGGGACTGAACCGGAGGCCATTAGCCAGGTGGCCGTGAGCATGTCAGCATTCCAGCGGCGGTCTCCGCGGGCTGCTAACATGGATTCGAGGCTCTCGCGTCGCTCTCCTAAGAGCTTGGCGTTAGGCGGAGGCACGGGTTTTATCAGTTGACTTAGTTCGGAATATTTCCACGAAGCCGAACCAGCTAACTCAGCATCTTCTGAAATCTTTTCCTGGTTGACTTTTTTAGCAGCATTCAAAAGCTTTTTATCTGCAACAATGGAGCGCATTTTGTTTTCCCGCTCTTTTAAATCAATGAGACGGCCTCGCTCGCCAACCGTGCGCCGAATATCCCGCACACCAAACGCTCCCAGAACCTCTCGAATTTGCTTGTGCCAAGACTTATAAAGATTCTGCAGTCGCCGCACCCCTGCTGCAATTTCAATTTCATGCAGTGTTAAGCCTTTCTCTTCCCGCATCGGGAATTCATGGTTCAAAGCCACCAGAGCCGCCCGATCAACCACAACGGCGCTGGCACCTAACATCAGAGCAATTCCCAAATCTGCTGGAGACTTCACGCCGTTGCAGATTAAAGTTACCTGAGTATGGAGGGATTTTGCTAAAAGCTGGTCGTAGCAAGCCGGAAGAAGGTCTGCAGATTCATAGTATCCCTTTTCAGGGTTAAAATGCGTTTTCAAATGAATAATTTCAGCACCCCATTCCGCCAGCTTTGCCACTTGCTCAGCCACTCTCTGAATGTCGGAATCTAATGGACAAACAAGCAAATGGGACACAACTAGTGGGCCACTGAATAGCTCACGGATTCGCTTTTTAGTTTCGAGAAAATCGCTTTCAGAATTTGGCAGAGGCTCGTGGACTAACTCCACAAAAGGAATCTGGCATAAGGCGTTTTTAAAACTTTCATCCGCTTCCCCTGTGTTTATCCAGCTCTCTAGCGTGTCAATTTCTTGCGGCAGGAGTCGGAGCCCAATATTGCTGGAAAATTTCCTTAGGTCTTCAAAATTCTCCATAAATTGAAACAGATTCAAAAATAGCAGGGTGTTTTCACGATGCGCACAGCGAGCAAAAATGTGGGCCAAATCCCGAACGCTTTCGCGTCCTTCAACCACGGGAAGTTCCAAAAGAATGGGCGTTGGCAAATCCAGGGTGGAAAAATGCGTCTTAATTCTCGGGTACGCCTTGCCATTAGAATTTTCAAAAAGATGGAACAGGGGTTTCCTGCCCAGATTGACGCCGATATCAATTGCCTCGCGAATACCGTCCCGCGTAGGCCGAACAATGACCGAAAAATCAAACATGTAGCGGTCAAATCCTTTTCCGCCAAAAAGCCCGGTGGAACCCGTGCCGCTGGTAGGAACGTCTCCGGTGCGAGATTCTTCATTGATTCGACGAACGTCTTCGCGGCTAAAATCTTTACCGGCAAGGTTCACATAGTAATCGTTGAGTTTCACTCGAATGGCATCCACCGGACATTCGATAACGCAGTAAAGACAGCCGTTGCAGTAGTAGTGCCCAGCATCCAGTCGCGATGGCTTTGGAAAACAAATGTATTCCCCGTTACTTCGTCCCTGCATTTTCAGAGCTGTTGGAATGGGCCCGCCTTGATCTCTGAACCAACTCTTGGGAACTCTCCCGTGCAACTCTCTTAGCAGATCATTCAGACTGACCATATTCCTTGGATTTCTCGGGTCCCAGAAGCCCCGCTGACTGGTGGTGTGCTCATCTCCACATTTGCCGCAATTGATGCAGCGGTCTTGGTCCACTTTGACTTTGTACATGGCAAAATCGGTTTTGGGCTGCAGCACGACCAAATCGCCGGTTTTCGGCACCCGATAACTTCCCAGCACCTCCTGCATGGCTCGTGCTACACCCGGATGAGTTTTCAAAATTTCCAGGTAGCGTTGAATGGCGCCATCCACATCGTAACCCGCTTTCTGTAGTCGCTCTTCAAATTCATCATAAGTGGGGAGCTTCTTTTGACCTGGGGTTGTTTCACTTTTTTCCACTTCCAAGAGCATATCGCTAATAGGACAGACTTGCTTACGCTCCGCCACACCACAACGAAAACAAAGGACAAACCGATCGACATCCTCCTGGGTGAGTTTCTTGCCTTCGTAGAGATGGCGCTGCATGTACTCCATCTTAAATCGTGGGGTGATGTAGATCGCATCTTTCATGAGCTTGGGGTCACGGGATTTTTCCCATATCTGGGCCAAAGGACATATCATGCAAGCGGAACACTTGATGCAGCGGTGCAGAGCGTCTCCTCTGTCTCGATGGTAAGGCTTGAGATTCGTGGAAAGGAACATTTCCTGAAATTTACTTGACTTGCTGACTTTGGTTTGAAATCGCAAGGTCAAAGCTAAGAGATCGATGGCTCGTTCATGGAGAAGCATTTTCCCGGTCTGGTTCCAGAAGCGGCTGCGGATTTCATTGAGCTTACCCGGGTTAAGAATGCCTTTGGGGTCTAAACGCTTTTTGGTTCGTTTCAGATCTTGAAAAACATCCTGACCCAGCGCCCTTCTGGACAGTCCTGCAAACCAGAGACCGTATCCATACGGCCGACCATGATATCGCTTGGTGGCCTGACGAGCTAACACGGGAACTAAACTAAAATGGCGGTAATACTGAAAGGCGTGTCGGCGGTCTGTGAGAAATTGCGGAAGTACCAGAGCTTCCTTGGTATTTAGAATGTGAGCTACGGGAAGAATCTTGATACGTAATTTGGCGGCAAATTCGGTTATTTCACTTAAATAATCCCCAACCTTTTCTATGGGAAGTATCACCTCGGCTGTGAGCAAATCTCCTTTTTTACGCAGCTTCATAGGAGAGAAGCGCTCTTCCCAAAGTTTGTCCGCTTCTCTTTGGGCAGCTATGCCAAAGCCATTACGTCTCTTGACATAATTGGAGAATGCCCGGCGCTCGTCTTTGTCATAAAATACAAATAGAACGGTATCTTTCGATGGCGTGATCCTTTTGATCGACTCAGGAGAAATCAAATTTACCGTTATCGGCTTTTTCTCTAGTGACTTGATCTTCTTAATTTCATCGAGATAGGCTTTTCCAAAGAATTCAACATGGATGGGCTGGCACTGAACTTTTCCTGTTTCTAGATCATCTTGAAATTTATGTAGAAATCTAAATGCGCTTTTAGCGTTGAAAAAATTCAAGGCAAATGAATAATGCTTTACGGGCTTTGGCAAGGCCTGTAAAGTAATTTCAGTAATGATGCCATACCGGCCGTTTGTTCCCAGAAAGTAAGGAAAATCAACCTGGTCCTTTCGGACCAAGCGCTCTTCACCTTGGGACGTAACCACGCGAATGGACAGGACGCTATTTCGGATGTGTCCGAAGGAAAAGGCGTTTAATCCTAGTCCCCCCTTCAAGGGTTCGCCCACGGAGAGGAATCCACCAATGACTCCGTATTTGTTGCTCGGTCGAACTCTCAGAGTTAAGTTGTGAGCATTCAGAGCTTCTTCGGCTTCTTGAAAATCCACGGAGCCACTGACGGTAATGCTTTGATTTTTTCCATCCACCTCAATCTTCTTTTCAAAAGAGGCCATCTCCAAAACTACGCCACCTTTGGTAAGCAGGGCTCCTCCCATTGCCCAGGTACCCCGGCCGCGTGGGGTTATCTTGATGTTCCTTTCAGCCGCGTACTTAATGAATTGGCGGAGCTGAGTAGAGTTTCTGGGAGAGAAAATAAGAAGAGGCACCATTCTAAACAGCCTTCTCAGCTCCTTAGGAATAGCCGCGTAGTCGCGTGTGTAAACCGTACGTCTGGAAAATTGGCCTGTTTTGAAGAGTACCTGACCTTGCTCCTCATCATAACCCAAATCGGCAATAATTTTTTTGGCCAATTTCTTGGAACGCCTATCCAGAAGACGGCTTAAAAAAGATTGCTTTCCCAGTACTTCGGTCTTTTGCCAAAGCGGAGATGCTTGCCGCTGCTTCCACCAGATACGAATAGCTTCATCCAAGTCTGAGGAAGTGAGCTTGGCACCCTGGGCTGCAAAGGCCAAAATGTCTTGAGGGGTGAGTCCAGCCTCCTGGTACGGAACCCAAGGGTGTCCCTTACCTTCTAATTTGGCTCGTTTTTCAACGAGCTTTCGCTTTTCAGGGTCAAAACGCCAAGGAACACTCTCGTGAGAAATAGTTGCAATTCTGCCAAGAGTCGAGAAAGATTTTTCATCACTGCCATCAAAAAAGTGAGCTAATGGGAGCTTTTCAGCAAAAGCGCGGCGGGCGGCATTGGGAGATTTGTTTTTTAAATTAAAATCGGTTAGATGCTCAACTTTGCTTTTCGTCGCGATGTTACAATCCTCTTGATTAGTTTTCAATGTTGAGACTGTCGAAAAAGTTCCCTTCCTGTCATTACGAGGAACGAAGTGACGAAGTAATCTCCAGATTCTGTGCCCAAATCAAGGAGACTGCGTCGTCAATGGCATTCCTCGCAGTGACATCTTAGGCTTTTTCGACAGTCTCGTTAGGCCATCCTGCAAAGCCGATTTTAGTATTTTATAGACATTCTATCTAAGTAGTCTCAAAATCATATTTTTGGCGAGGTAGAAGTCAATTAATCTTTATGAACCAGACGATAATTTCCAAAACCGGACTTATCTAAGAAAATAAAGCGCTTGTCAATTTTCCTGTAATACCAAATCTCATAAGGATTTGACCCGACATCTACGCTGCGCCTCTGTACCTCTGAAGGAGAACCGTAAGTAATGTAGATTTTACCTCGGTCTGTATTCCAACCGGGGCGGTCATCCTGCGCGATAGAAAAATGTCGCAAGGTAAATTCCACACGGCGATAAAATTCTTCTCTTAATTCATTTTCTTCTGTCTCCGGAGTGGGATCCCTTACCTTCCAAAAACTCTCAATTAATTTAACGCGTTCTCCATCCGACGCTTTTTCGATTTTGGAATATTCATCATTCGGGGTAATATATTTAAGTGCACAGACATAAGCCTTTGAATTTTCAAAATCGTCAATCGAAAAAGGGACCTCCGAATACTGAACATAAAATCCTGCTCTCTCTGTAACCTTCTCCTGCTTGGAACGCGCTTCCACAACTAAAACATATTGTCCTGGTACTTTAATTAGCTTCTTTAGAGGAATAAATTCCCTGTAGACAGTTCTTACTGGATTAAATGTACTCAGCTTACGGACCAATACATTATTTTCGAGATCATAAACAGCATAATTTAGTTTAATTGAATCTTGACCAAAAGCATACAATTCGTAATAGGCGCCAAATTCTGAAGAAGGCTCTTCTAAAGTTCTTCTCATATTGGGAAAAACATTGCTTACCTGCAAGGAATCAAATTCAATAGTATCTACAAACATCAGTTCACTTAATGCCAGGCTACGTTCATGGTAATTTTTCAGCTCTAAGCTCTTTTCTCGGGTTAGGTGCCGTTTCGTATCTAAGTCCGTTAACTCCAAACGAAGCTCATAGGCTCCTGGGTTCAAATCAAAGCTAAAATGATTTCGATTTACAATATTTCGGGAATTTGTTTCATCAAAACTGTGACACACAATCTCCTTTTTTACAATGTCACCATCTCCCCTATTGCCGTCCCTTTCAAGCACCTCAACCACTATTTCATATTTAGCTCGATAAATGCCTCCCTGATCTTTTACAAACTGAAGAATGTCATTAACAAACGCAACATAGACCTCCAGCCGAGTCTTTCCAGGTTCAGTCGAGGCAAATGTGTAGGTATCAAAAATGAAAAGCGGCTTGCCAAAAGTCTGGACATAGCTTGAGGTGTGAGAATTTGACGGTTCATTTTGCGCCAAGAGATACCTCGTGCCGTATTGGATGATTAAGAAGACAACTAATATTCTAAATATTCTTTTCAATTTCATCGAAAAAGTCTACAAGTAGAGATTTAATATGCTAAACTGTAACTATTCAGCCTGTCATTCCCGAACGCTTTCATCGGGAATCCATAAGTCATGCCAACTCCATACTATTTTGAATGTCGGCAAAACATCGATTCCTGCTTAAAACATGCAGGAATGACGCCAGGCTGAAGAGTTACGCTAAACTTAAGAAAATTATCGACAAAATGGAAGGAAAACTTTTGTAATAGGATTTGTTGCTAATTAGTGTTTGAACGAAAACAGCCTTTTCTTGTCATTCCCGCAATGGTCTAAGCGGGAATCTTCTGCCTGAAATGATGAGATTCCGGCTTAAAGATTGCCGGAATGACATTGATGGTCCAGTTTTCGTTCAAACACTAATTAAGCAATTTTCTCCAAAAACGGTCTTAACTGTTGATGAAATATATTATCCCAGGCGTAGGTGTGAATTACCTTACGAAACATCTGGTGAGGTTGTATTTTGGACAAGTAATGTATTATTTTATCTGCAATCCCTTCCGGCTGATCATTCAAAGAAAAATAACAAACGTGTTGTTCACCAATCTCCTTAAACGGAGAGATTTCTGAACACGCTATGGGCAGCTTAATCATGCCAGCTTCTAAGAGTGGTATCCCGAAGCCTTCTTGGATGCTTGGCAGAAATAATAAATCAGCTATCAGGTAGAAATCTCTCATAATAATACGGTCGGGCTGAAGTGTTTCTCCGCTTGTGAAAAAATAATCCGCCATGATCAGGATATGTTTTTCTACATTTAACTCCTGCGATAATTTCTTAATTTTATTTAGATAACGCAGGTTTCTTACTTCATGAGGATCATAGGCTCCGGTAAGCAATAAACGTGCATGAAGTCCTTTTTCCTGCAAAGCCTTGACAACCTTTATGGAAAGTTCAATGTTTTTTCTCGGGTGCAAACGGGAGGGCTGCACCATAATAAATTCGGCTTCGAATAGATTGTTTTCTTGAATAATTCGAACCGATTGGGGGTCCAAGAGAAAAAATCTGATTGGATCGATTCCATTAGAAATTACATAAATCTCCTTATCCTCTCCAAACAACTTCAGAAACTGTTTTTTGCGACTTTCAGATATTGTAACATAATAAGCACTTGCATTATATTTTTTGAGAATATCCCAAGGTTCTTCATGCAAATGATTTAGATCCTTTTCATAAAAGTAAGGGGAATCATGATTCCAGGCAATCACTTTGATTTGGCCAGAATCCGCTAATCTATGTAGTGCATAGGTTAACGGAAGATTGTAGTGCATGGTGAGTACGTTATGGGCAATGAGAATATCAAATGGCGCTAACGCCTTTGATAAGTACAAATAAATTTCCTCTGCGACCGCCCACAGGTCATCTGTATTTCTTGAAAGTCCTTGATGTAGCTGCAATATTTTCCCATGACGGGAGCTTAGTAGCGGATTTATCTCAACTTCATATTCCGTGGTAAACTGTTTGCCGGTACCAGCAAAAATTTTGACAGGATAATAGTAACGATGAAAAAGAGAACCCTGTTGTCGAACGATTTCCTCAACTCCCCCAATCACGGGGGGACAGGAATAATGAAGGATAGCAATGTTTAGCTGCTGCATCTTTATGTTTCCAATACTTATGGTTTAAAAGAATGAATTATATGGATTAGCCTCTCTTCCAAGACTTCAAAAGAGAACCATTTTGTTGCCAAAGCATAATTATTTTCCACCATCTCCTCAAGGTGAGTCTTGTCAGCAAAAAGCTTTTCTACTTGTTCAATGGCCTTAGAAGAAACAAATTCATCCATGAGAATGACATCAAAACCTTTTGGCTCGATGTCTACAATGTAAATGGAATAGCGATTGACCAGAATTGGCTTTTTGTAATATATTGCTTCGAGAAAAGCATTGCCAAAGCCTTCGTAACCACTTGGGTAAGTAACCAGATCGGCGCATTGATATACCTCTCCAATAGAATAAAAGCTTTTTCCCTCGAAATTCACCTCAGGTTTTGTGGAAACCAGGTGACTAATAAACGCAAGGTTCACATTCATAGTTTGAGCATATTCACAAACACGTTGAAAGTATTCATCCCCCTCGTCTCCCGATGCGTGACTGACAACCAATAATGGATTTGACAGATTTAGACATCTCACAAACTCAATGGAACGCTCGATTCTTTTGCGCGCTACAATCCGCGTAGGTTGTAGCACAAATAAATCATTTTGAGCCAGACCTATGACTTCTCTCAGTTCTGCACAATGGTCTTTAGTTTTTGGAGGTTTTCGAGCGAAGTTAAAGACATTCGGAATTACCGTATTCGAAATACCCACCCTGTGACTGAGCTGCTGGGATGCCAGTGAGTTGATGACGGCATGAAAAATTGATGGAAGGTCTGGTGGAAATGCCATCTGTAAATAATCATTGCAGGCATTAATCAAAAATCTATCACGTTCCCAGGAAAAATCGTGGTGATGAGCAATGGTAAAAATACCCGTCTCCGCAATAAATTCGGTAATAGCAATCCCCAAGGGTATGTTCATAGGAATCGCTAAGGCATTCTCTGGGATGATCAAATCAAGGTCAAATTTTTTCCTAAAATCGTATAAAGTACTTTTTAACTTGTTTTTGATTTTCTCAACCTGGTCTGAAATTTCTTTAGGGCGAATTCTGGTACCAAATACAATTTCGGAGATACGTTTTATGTCAGGATGCTCAAAGTGAGCTTCTTCAACCAAATAACATCTTTCCTCGGTCCTATCTGATTCTCCGGCGTAGTAAAAGCAATCATAGTTATTGCGCTGTAGCACTTCGGCCCATTTCTCAATCTCCAGTGAAACCCCGTCGGTACCAGCTATGCGAGTTGAAATAAAACCGATGTTTTTGATATTGTTAGAAGACTTTCGGAACAACCTCATAAGAACTCTCCGTTTTATGAATCAAAGTAAATTACCATAGGCGCTTAGTTACTTAATAAAAAATGTTTAGAAAAAATGCAATATAATTTTTCTTGACAACAAATATAAATACGGCTTCTGTTGACATTTCTTTAAAGGATCGCGATCAGTTTTTGGAATTTCGGATTTGGCATTTGGGGTTTATTTGGTGCTTGGGAATTGGATTTTGTAATTTTATGGTAACTATTCAGCCTGTCGTCATTCCTGCATGTTTTAAGCAGGAATCCATGTTTTGCTGACATTCAAAATAGTACAAAGATCGCATGACTTATGGATTCCCGATGAAAGCGTTCAGGAATGACAGGCTGAACAATTACATTTTATTTTTTCATTTTGCATTTTTGGCTTCGCCGCGCTGGGAATTGGTTATTTTCACATAAAATTAATCTTGCTTAAGTAGACATTGTTTATTAAATTGTATTTGATTAGAGTTTAAACGAAAACTATAAATCATAGCTGTCATTGCGAGGCCTTTTTTGCCGAAGCAATCTCATGCCTACCTAATAGGGAGATTGCTTCGCTGAGAAGCGCTCGCAATGACACCAACGATTGTGTTTTCGTTCAAACACTAGTTCAAAATGAATCAGTCGCGTTACTCTGTTGAGAGTTAAATCTGCGTTTGTTTTGCAAAAGTTTTGATAATCTTATAAAAAGTAGTTGGGTTGGGACTATTTACTTTTCACTATTCACCTGCGGCTTAGCGCGCTAAGCGGTTTTCGAATTTCAAGAAATCAACTTTCAGACGCCCAATCTTAATCTAAGAATTTTATGATGATAACCACTTCCAAACTAATCGCATACCTCAACCAGTATCTAAGAATTTCAGACATTCCAGATAATTCTAAAAACGGCCTGCAGGTGCAAGGAGCTTATGAAATTGAAAAAGTTGCCGTGGCCGTGGATGCCTGCATGGAAACATTCGAGGCCGCAGCCACAGAAAAGGCCCAGATGCTTATTGTGCATCACGGGATCTTCTGGAATGAAATCGAGACGTTGACCGGTTATCATCATAAACGAGTGAAATTCCTTATGGATAATCAAATTAATCTGTACGCAGCTCATATACCTTTGGATGTACATAATGAAGTAGGCAATAACGTACAACTGGCCAAACTTTTGGACTTAGAACTGGTTGGCGAGTTTGGGGAATATCACGGATTAGCCATAGGAGTTCAAGTCAAATCACCCAAGCCCCTTCAAATCTCTGAATTGACCAGTCGAATCAAACAACGGCTAGGGGCGGCTATTCGAATCGACCAATTTGGGCCAGAAGAAATTAAGACGATTGGCATCGTGACCGGCGGCGGTGCTTCGCTCATTCCTCAAGCAGTTGCCGCAGAACTTGACTGCTTTGTCACAGGGGAACCAAAGCACGGCTTTTATCATTTTGGCAAGGAATGTGGCATAAACCTGATTTACGGTGGCCACTATGCCACAGAGACTTTGGGGGTAAAAGCCTTGGCGGAACATTTGGAAAATAAATTCGATATAACAACAATCTTTGTTGATAGACCCACGGGACTCTGATCGTGGTTTGTTTAAGTTAGAGCAAGGTACAGTTTATGAATAAAAAGCATCTTCACCGATTTCTCCTCCTGATTGTTTCCACCTTTACTATTATATTTATTTACAACCAGTCTTGGTCGGGTTCTAGTAAAGGGGCTTACAATTTTAAACCTGCTCGGATGGGCATGGTGTCCATAACAATCGAGGAGTCTCAAGATCATGTCAACATATTAGCGTCGGAAGAATTTCAAGGAAGGCAGGCCGGTACGCCGGGGCAATGGTTAGCCGCCCAATATATTGCCAATGAATTCTCAAATTATGAGTTGGTACCTAAAGGGGATAATGATAAATATTTTCAAAATTTTCAAATAATGCAATCCGATCTGCATGAAGTAGCATTCTGGATCGAAAGAAATAATTTTGATTCGACCGAAACATTGGAATTTACTCTAAAATCTGATTTCATCCCACTCAATTTTACTGGAGAAAATAGTGTTACCGCCCCCGTGGTCTTTGCTGGCTACGGGATTACGGCGCCAGAATACAATTATGACGATTATAAGAATATTGATGCAACGGGAACCGTTGTTTTGGTTCTAAGACATGAGCCGCAAGAAAACGATCCGAGGAGCATTTTTAAGGGGTCACGACTCACCAAACACTCGTTCTTCGAGGTAAAAGCCAAAAATGCGAGAGACCATGGAGCATTAGCCATGCTGTTGGTGACCGACCCAGCGAGCGGCCACAACGGTCTGGAACCTCATGGATTCTGGCCATCGCTCTATCCAGAAAAAAACACCAAAGGCGAGTGGCGCCTGGGAGGTAATACAGAACCTAACAGATTTCCTGCCGCTTGGATCAGCGTGCAAGCTGCCAAAGCGATACTGCAATATTCTGGAAAATCTCTTATCGATTTACAGAAATCAATTGAAGGAAGTATGAGCCCAAAGAGTTTCGTAATTCGCAACCTGCGGGCCCATCTGAAGATTTCTCTGAAAAAGGAAACTAGAAACACACAAAATGTAATTGGGCTGCTGGAAGGTTCTGACCCTGAGCTTCGCGATGAAGTGGTCATCGTGGGTGCTCATTATGATCATATCGGCATCAAAAACGGTAAGATTTATTACGGAGCCGATGATAATGCCTCTGGAACTGCCGCTGTTTTGGAAATAGCAGAAGCTTTTGGCGAAATGCCTTTTCGTCCCAAGAGAAGTATCTTGTTTATCGCTTTTTCAGCGGAAGAATTAGGCATGTTGGGTTCGGCATTTTATGTGCAGCGCCCCGCTATCCCGTTGAACCAAACTGTGGCCATGATTAATTTAGATATGGTTAGTCGAAATCAAGAAAACCGAGTCTCGGTTATTGGCAGCGACCGCAGTCCTGAACTTCATGAGATCAATTTGGCAGCCAACGAAGAAATTGGCCTTGAAATCGTGTACAATGGTGAAAAATATTTTAACCGGAGTGATCAAGCCAACTTTGCGAAACACAAAATTCCCGTCATTTTTTACAACACCGAAGTTCACAAAGACTACCACCGCCCAACCGACCAACCAGAAAAAATCAATCCAGAAAAATTAGCCCGGATTGCAAGATTAGCATTCCTCGTCGCCTGGGAGGTAGCCAACTCCGACAGAACCCCCACATTCCAACGGTTTGAACCGGCTCACTAGTCTGTTGCGAGTTACGTCACTCTCTCCTTGACATTTTCCCTTTCATCAGTTATATTGACTACGACGATTCTCAACTGCTAAAATCATTAGGCCGAATCATGGATCTTATCAATTGGGGGATGGGATGGATTATTGCCCTTTTTATAATAGGTTTGATATTATTATTTGGCGGTGGCAATGCGCTGGTGCAGGGGAGTTGCCGTTTGGCTCGTTCGCTGGGCATTCATCCAATTATTGTGGGTTTGACTATCGTAGCTTTGGGTACCTCGATGCCCGAGTTTATTGTGAGTCTAATCGCTGCTATAAAGGGTAAAACGAATGTAGCCTTGGGAAACATCGTTGGCTCAAATGTGACCAATATTGGTTTGATTTTAGGCATCTCAGCCCTTGCACGGCCTATAGCAATTCATCTGAAATTATTAAAATTTGAAGTTCCATTAGTAGTGATTATTTCATTTTATTTTTGGGGAATTTGTTCTAACGGTATATTGAGCCGCATTGATGGTTTTAGTCTGGCGGTAGGCTTTTTGGCTTACTTAGCGATTGTAATTAGTGGCGCTAAGAGGGGACCAGTTACAATTGAGGAAAAATATAAAGCCCTAAATAGAAAAGAAAAAAGACACCTACTAAGTGTCAGTTTGATCATAATCGGAATTGCTACTCTGACCATCGGTGCCGAATGGGTAGTCAACTCAGTCTCTGAAATAAGTCGAAGACTCGGCGCCTCCGAACTGGTTCTTGGTTTGACGATTGTAGCCCTGGGGACTTCGCTGCCAGAATTAGCCACCTCAGTTGTGGCGGCTTTAAAAAAAGAAGGTGATATCAGTGCGGGGAACATTGTGGGGTCAAATATTTTCAATATCATGGCCATCGCGGGGCCCAGCGCTCTGGCCAATCCTATTCCCGTAAACAAAGAGATTGTATATAATCATCTGCCTATTATGGCCGTGCTTACTTTGATTCTGTTTCCACTCTTTAAGACCAACAGTAAACTCGGACGCAAAGAAGGTAGTTTTCTACTCTTATGTTATTTGGGTATCATGACTTGGTGGACACTCTAAGCGTTTGATTTAATCATGAACACAGAATGACGCTTATAGTTAACGAATTTATATTCAAAGACACCCTAAGACATTCTATTAGAACTACGTGAAGCGTGTTTTAACAGTGGCTGAAACCTAAAATAAAATCTTCAGGAGGTGAGTCAGAATGGAAAATGAAATCACTTGGCTGGGTCACGATAGTTTCAAAATCAAAGGGGAGAGCATCATTTATATTGATCCATGGAAACTCAAGAATGGAGAACAAGCCGACATTATCTTAATCACCCACGATCATTATGATCATTTTTCTCAAGAGGACATCGAAAGAATCCGCACTGATGAGACGGTAGTGGTGGCCAATAAAACCGTAGCGAAAAGCCTTAACGGTCCGGTGCGGATAGTTGAGGCTGGAGATAAATTGTCGGTTAAAGGTGTGGAAATCGAAGCCGTGCCAGCTTACAATATCAACAAACAATTTCATCCTAAGTCTGCCGGTGGTCTCGGATTTATTGTTCAAATGGGTGGCGAAAGTATCTACCATGCCGGAGACACAGACCTCATCCCAGAGATGGAAAGCGTTCAATGCGATATTGCGCTCCTTCCGGTAAGCGGCACCTATGTGATGACGGCGGAAGAGGCAGCCGAGGCAGCCAAAAAAATCAACCCAAAACTTTGCATCCCAATGCACTACGGCGAGATTGTAGGTACGGTAAAGGACGCTCATCAATTTAAAGTATTATGCCCATGTGAAACGTTGATCTTGGAAAAGTAACTAATTGAGTCGAAAAATTAAGCTGGTGGTAAATCCAGTTGCTGGTAATTACACCGTTGCCAAAAACTGGTCAGACCTTTGTAAAACTCTGAAAAACGTACTAGGGGATTTCTCAGCAGAATTTACCAAGGACATCCTTGATGCCACCACAATAACACGGCGTGCACTGTTAGAGGGATATGAAACCATTGTCGCGTTGGGTGGAGACGGCACCATAAATGAAGTGGTCAACGGCTTTTTTAAAAATGACAAATTGATCAACCCGCAGGCGAGTTTTGGAGTCATAGCCATGGGAACCGGTGGAGATTGGGTAAAATCTTTTGAGACTCCTGCGAATTTAGACCATGCAGCCTCTCTCATCCTAGACCACAGAATCACAAAATGTGATGTGGGATTATTAAAGTGCCAAGGTCTCGATGGTTATCCCGTGTCGCGATATTTTATGAATGTCGCTGATGCAGGTTTTGGTGGCACATCGGCACAACTTGTGAATAAGTCAACCAAAGCATTAGGTCCCTTTTTTGCGTATTTGACCGGATTGTTGAGAACCCTTGCTGTTTACAAAAACAAACCCATCCAAATTGAAATTGATGATTCTTATGCACAAGATCAAATCGCCAACTCTGTCGTGATCGCAAATGGACAATTTTTTGGTGGGGGCATGTGGATTGCCCCACAGGCAAAAATCGACGACGGGCTATTCGAAGTGGTCATAATTGGAGACGTCTCCAAGACAGAAGTCTTGGCTAACATTTACAGGCTTTACAATGGAACGTTAGCCAAGCACCCAAAAGTACAATCCTTGCAGGGCAAAAAAGTGACGCTTAATTCCGATTCTGAAGTTCTAATCGAAGCCGACGGCGAGCAACCGGGAAAGCTGCCCGCCACTTTTGAGATTTTATCAAGGGTCTTGAACTGTATCTGTTAGGCAATGCGTATGACAGCAAAATTTTCTCGAAGAAGAAGCTACAACACCTATTGAAAATGTCAAAGCCATAATTGAACTGTGTGAAAATTGCCTTTGAATTGAAACAAATATGAAAGAGGAAGGAGGTTCACGTGAATCGTCAAGAGGCT
>JBHIAW010000034.1:0-20257 GCA_046758765.1 bacterium | reverse complement strand
GCGACGAAGCAGTCTCCTGATTTTAGGCACGAAGCCAGGGGATTGCTTCACTTCGATCGCAATGACGGAACCTTTTTGGACAGCCCCTAACAAAAAATTACTTTAGAAAATCTCGGATTTGACGATAAAGAAAATTGTGACGTCAAGTTTTCACAGATGTACCTTCTTAGTGAGGCCTCGGTAGTATCTTGTCACTGCATCTCGCTCAGCCCCTTTACATACCGAGGCCATTTTTATAATATTGGGAACTTAGCTCACATTACTTAATCCTAAATCGAAAGCCCCCTGTAATGCCGTAATATTGTCTAGATTTACTATCAAAATAAGTGTGGAACCTGCCTTTCAGTGTAAAGCCAGCGTATTCACTCGTGGGCATAAAAAAACCTGTTCCGCCAAACAGTCCAAAATTTGTTGATGAATAAGTGGATATAGTGCCATCTAGTGACGTGTTCCGGATTTTAGGTCGATACATCCCCCCTCCAAACTCGATGAAAAAATTGTTGCCAATAAACCTTTGCAGGGTGACTAAGGCTTCCAACAGCGAAGCAGACGTATCTACTGATTCCAATAGGTTTGCATTGGCAAGAGATGATGAGTTATTTAACCAGGTGTTGTTGATTTCGAGCCCCAGGTAGATATTACGAGCGGCCGTAACCATATAACTTGCCCCTATTCTAAAACTTGGAGAGTAAGCAAGGACCAAATCGCCTAAGGGCACACCAGCACCTAAATTAAGGCTCACCCAGGGCGCCTTCAACCCATGATCTCTAATGGAATAATCTGCGGTCTTCTTAAGAGGACTTTCCTTTTTCTTAGTCGAACTTATCACTTTAGTTTTTTTATAATTTGTTTGTTCATTTGGACGTGACCTTGATACTGGGGCTGACATTTTTTGGAAAGATTTGGTGTATTGACTGGTCGCTGGCTTCTTGTCGTTTACAGCAAACAATTTATCACCTATTCTTAGAAAAGGTATATTACTATTCGATATCTGTTCCACCGCCGCTCGATTTGGAGTCACCCGAATTACTCTAACTTGACCAACCTCCACTAACCCAGACTCCGATTCCCGCTTGACATAATAAATCTGGCCTTCACTTACGCCCTGTCGTGCACCATTACTGATTATGCCATAAGTCCGCAGTACCTTTATAATGGTAGGTTCTTCCCCGTGGATTTCCATGGCAAATAACGTTGACAAAAGTAAAATAGTGTTGAACAATTTTTTCATGATGCTGTCCCCTCCACCTCAATTAACGTTGAACATACTATCTTTGGATAACTTTTTGCAAAAATTCAAAGATAGCTTAGAAGAAATTACCATCAGTTCTTTTTTGTCAGAATATTTCTTGCATGTAACAGGCAAAGGTCATACCATCAGGCATTTTATTAGAACGAGTGTATTGAAAAATATGCGCTTACATTAGATTATTGGATAAGTATTTTTTTCCACGTCATTTGAATAATTACCTTATAGTAATACACTTATGTAATGCGGAAATTCAATCGAGACTTCTCAAATTGAAAGTAACTATTCAGCCCTTACTGTCATGCCTTAGGCATCTTCCCTGGTAAGAGCACTAATTTGCAAGCTTGCTGCTTCTGTGGTTATGGAGGGAAGATCCCTAACGGAATGACACCTGAATAGTCACAATTGAAATATTAACCCAGATTCAAATATCAACCACCGAAGCACACGGCAGAGAATATAGAGGACGCGAAGTTGTTAGTCTGTAATCTCTGCGAACTCCGCGAACTATGCGTTAAGACATCTGGTAACGATTCGGTTATATTCGCAGTTCTTCAGTGTTGAACTTTTTTTTTCCGAATCAAGGATTAATTTAATGTGATTACCGTAATCTCCGGTGGGCTGTTAAAGCGGATAGGTGGCCCGGTAATACCAATGCCTCTGTTGACGTAAAGCTTAGAGTGATTTTCTTCAAACAAGCCCCTAAGATAAGGTGTGGCAAAAGAAGAGAAGCTGAGAATGGATCCGAAAAAATTCAACGCGATTTGACCACCGTGGGTATGGCCAGCAAGAGTCAGTTCGATCTTATGGAATTGAATTGTCGGAAAATAATTGGGCTGGTGGCAGAGAAGTAAATTGAAATTGTTAGAATCTACCTGCCCCAAAGTTTTGACTAAGTTGGGGCGCCCTTGCCAAAGATCGTCTACACCTAAAATATTCAGAGGGACACCTCGAACCAGAAGGGTCACCCCGGAATTGACAAGCATTTCAAAGCCAATGTCACGAAATTCCTTTATGACCTCTTGTGCCCCTACGTAATAGTCGTGATTGCCTAAACAACCAAAGACACCGTATTTTGCTCTGGCTTTTGAGAAAGCCTCAACACACGGCTTAATAAAGACTTTTGAAGAAGAAACGAAATCGCCTGTAACCGCAAGAATATCAGGTTCAAGTCGATTTACTTGCTCCACAACCTTTTCGATTTCCTCTTGCGTGGTATACACGCTCGAATGGATATCGCTGACCTGAACAATTTTCAACCCTTTCAAACTTTCTGGCAAATTAGGAAATGACATATCTAATTTCTCCACTTCCAAGAATCTTTTTTCGAATATTGCACCATAGGTAGTGGCAATTACAGGCGAGGCCAGGAATCCTAAAGAAGTGGCAGAAGAGGACAATTTTAAAAACCTACGTCGAGAAATTCCTTTTGACTGGAGCTGCTTAGGTGAGTGGCTGTGAGTCTTCCATGGCAAGGATATATTTAACATTTTATTTTTAATGAAATTGAAACTATCTTTTATGACCAACATAGCGAACAAGGCAAAAGAAGCGGTAGTCCAAATGCCAAAAGGATATAGAATTGCATAAAGTAAAACTGGATGGACCGATCCATGAGGTCGACCAAATATTAAGAAATAAAAATAGGGAGAATTAACATACGTTAAGAAAAGAACAACGGACATTAACATAATCTGCTTGAATTTGTTATTAATGTCCAAAGTAATCAACTTTCTTCTGGCTTTCTTAAAAAAGTAAAACTGAATTAAACCGACCAGTATCGCCAAAAACAGAATCGTAATTCGATAAAACATCATCCGGTGCATTCACATACTCCTATGATAAACACATTCAACTTACTTTCTTATGAAAAGGGACACAGAAGCGATATCTGTGTCCCTTTCAATCACAAAAATCGAATTGCCAAGCTTATAAAAAGCAATTGTAGCTAAAAATAGCGAGCTGGACCTGCACCACCACCCCAGGCCAAGGCCCCAGCGATTGCTCCAATAACAAACATAATAATGATTGTGACAACTATGGTAACAAGGGTATAAGCGATGGTTTTGTCTTGGGGCGCTTCCATTAAAATTGGAATGCCAATAGAAAGAATATAAAAACCATATAAGGCCCCTAAGATTGCTAATATGGATAAACTCGGAATCAAATAAAATATTCCCGCTACAAAAGCAGGCGTCCAACAATAAACAGCCAATTTGAAAGCATTTAAATCATTTTTCACGGCATTAAAAGTTGGAGCTAAACTATTAATTACTTTCCCGACAACGAATACGGCTACTAAATAAAGCACAAACGATATAGCAGCATAAATTAAAGATCGAAAGATGTTGTATCGACCCACAAGAGGTAATCCGACTAATGCATAGCCAATAAACTGTGCAATCGCAGGAATAGCCGCCACAAAAACGACATACTCTTTCATCACACCAGCAATTGTCATCTCTTCTGTCTTCACGGCACTCAGAGCATCCTTAGGAGATAACAGAATAGACTTAACCCGTTCAATGATTTTTTCCATGTCCCTCTCCTTTCCTTTTTATGATTAATAAGTACCTAATATTTTGGTAACTATTCAGGCTGTCATTCTGCAAGAATCTTTTTTGAATCAACGTCCGAACGAACCTTGTTTATTCAGTGCTAAAATTTACAAAGATTCCTACGGAATGACAGGGCAGCTAAATAGTTACATATTTTGTTAATTTTTAGCCTTCCATCCAAACGTTTTCCCGTCCCAAAATATCACGTAATCTAAAAATAACTTCTGGTGCAGGATTTACCTTGAGTTTCTTCGATTTAATAACTTGCCTCTTAGCTTCAGGAATTCTGAGACTAATAAACAAATTACAATTACCGGGATTCTGTACCAAGATTTCTGTAACCTGATTCAAGATAGGATCATCAACAGCTAAGGCATCCATAGTTAAGTACAAATTCTTGCCGTAACGTTCCCAAAGGTCGCTTAATGGCACAACCTCGTCGCAAAGTATTTTTGTTTCTTCCTCTTCCCTGCTATTAGTACGACCTGAAATGAGTACCATTGAATCTGGTTGGATAAGCTCACGATAGCTTTCGTAGATTTTTGAAAAAGCAATAATCTCAGCCGTGCCACAAAAGTCTTCTAAGGTTAAAAAAGCCATTTGGTTGTTGTTACGATCTACTACCATTTTACATTCGGTGACAATTCCACAAACTTTAACTGGAGAGCCATCAGGGAGTGTATCTAAAGCCTCTAATGTTACGGTTGCAAAGGTCTTAACCTCTTTTTCAAACTTGGACAGCGGATGCCCAGAAACATAAAATCCAAGCATCTCTTTTTCCTTGGTAAGAGATTCAGTGCTGCTCCATTGAGGTACCATGGGAAGAGCAGGATATGGTAGTGAAGATTTTTCGTCAACGTCAAAAATAGTTGTCTGCCGCCTTAATTTTGCTGATTGAGATGATTGTGAAAAATTGATGGCCATTTCAACGGCTTGCAATTTTTGAGCGCGATGTCCTTCTATTGAATCCATAGCACCTGCTTGGATCAGACTTTCCAATACCTTCTTGTTCACTAAACGAGCATCAACACGTTCGCAAAATTCAAAGATATTATTGAATGGGCCTCGCCGTTCTCTTGCTTCAACAATGGAGTCTATGGCATTCTTGCCAACATTTTTTACCGCACCTAATCCAAAACGTATCCCTTTATCCGTGACGACAAAATCTGCAAAGCTTTCGTTAACATCAGGTGGCAAGACATTAATGCCCAAGCGTCTACATTCTTCAATTAATATCACGACTCTATTCGTATTCCCCATTTCACTGGAAAGAGTAGCAGCCATAAATTCTGCTGGGTAGTGCCGCTTTAGATAAGCAGTTTGAAAAGCAACAAGAGCATAGCATGTAGAATGCGGTTTGACAAAGCCATAACCGGCAAATTTGTCCATCAAACCAAAGATTTCGTTGGCTAATTCTTTGGAGATGCCATTTTTTGCACACCCTTCTACAAACAAAGAGCGTTGCTCAGCCATCAACCCAGGAATCTTTTTCCCCATAGCATGACGCAATAAATCGGCTTTACCCATGCTGAATCCTGCCAATTCACTGGCAATCCGCATCACCTGTTCCTGATACACAATGATTCCGTAGGTTTCGTTTAAGATAGGTTCCAAGGATGGATGTAAATATTCAATCTCTTTAAATCCGTGCTTTCTTTGAACAAAATCATCAATCCATTCCATCGGACCAGGTCGGTAAAGAGCGTTCATGGCGATGAGGTCTTCAAAGTGCTGGGGCTCGAGCTTTCGTAAATATTCTCTCATTCCAGAGCTTTCAAATTGGAAGACACCGACCGTTTCACCATTTGCAAAAAGCTCATAAGTCTCTGGGTCATCTAATGAAATCTTATTGATATCAATTTCTATTCCCTTCGCCGCCAGACTCTTTACTGTTTTATCAATCACCGTCAGGGTTCGCAAACCCAGAAAATCCATTTTCAAAACGCCAACGTGCTCAAGGGCTTTCATATCATACTGAGTAGTCACATCTCCCTGGGGAGATTTGTAAAGTGGTGTGTAATTAGTTAATTCATCGGGAGTAATCACCACCCCAGCGGCATGGGTAGAAGCATGTCTCGCCAAGCCTTCTAATACTCTTGAATATTCAAGGAGCTTCTTATGAGCTTCATCTTTTCCGACTAGTTTATTTAGCTCGGAAACGGTTTCCAAAGCTCTGGACAAAGTCATATGAGGAGTTGCTGGAATCAATTTGGCGATACGGTCCACATCTCCGTAACTAATTTTCAAAACTCTTCCTACATCTCGAATCACAGCTCTTGCCGCCATCGTTCCAAAAGTAATAATTTGGGTAACGTTATTTTCACCATATTTCTTTTTGACAAAACTTATGATTTCTTCTCGTCTTTCATAGCAAAAGTCAATATCGATATCCGGCATAGTCACGCGTTCCGGGTTTAAGAATCGCTCAAATATCAGATTATATTTTAGAGGATCAATATTTGTGATACCCAGGCAATATGAGACCAGACTTCCCGCCGCTGAACCTCGGCCTGGACCTACCGGTATGTCTTGGCTCTTAGCGTAATTAATAAAATCCATCACAATGAGAAAGTAGCCAGCATATCCCATTTTGTTAATTATATTCAACTCGTGCCGCAGTCTACTTTCAATTTCTGGAGTCACGGTTTCGTATCTTTTCTTTACGCCTTCGAAGGCCAATTTCTCTAAGTATTCCTCCAATGTATGAACTGTTTCATTCTCCGGGATCTGATACTTTGGTAGATATGTTGTGTCAAAATTTAATAGTACATTGCATTTATTCGCAATTTCGGAAGTCATGGTGACAGCTTCGGAATATTCGGAAAACGCTTCTACCATCTCTTCTTGAGATTTGAAATAGATTTGATCCGTACTATATCGCAAGCGATTGGGATCATCTCGATCCTTTCCTGTTTGTATGCAAATCAAAACGTCATGGGGTAGGTAGTGCTCTTGTTTTAAATAGTGTATATCGTTGGAAGCCACTAAGGGAATGTCAAGCTCCTGGCTTAACTGTTTGAGGCCTTCGCGGGCCAGATTCTCTTCTCGTATGCCATGATTGTGAATTTCTAAATAATAATCGTCCCCAAAAATATCCCGGTACTCTAAAGCGGATTTCTTAGCTGCCTCATACGCCTTTCGAAGCAAAAGAGATGGTACCTCTCCTTTCAAACAACCGGAAAGAGCTATTAGACCTTCGCAGTATTTTTTCAAGACTTCTTTATCAACACGTGGCCGGTAATAGAAACCTTCCAAATAGCCAATGGAAACCAGGCGCATTAAATTACGATACCCCTCAATGTTTTTTGCCAGAAGAACTAAATGGTAGGAAGTGTCGCTCATCCCCTTTGTTGATTTTCGCTCTCTTCGGCTGCCAGGCGCCACATAGGCTTCCACTCCGATAATGGGTTTGATCCCAGCTTTGAGAGCTCCTTTGTAAAACTCCACGGCTCCAAACATATTGCCGTGGTCGGTTAGAGCCAAGGCAGGCATTCCGAACTTGACGGCAGACGATATTAGGTCCTCTACTCTACAGGCGCCATCCAACAAACTATAATGGGAATGATTGTGAAGATGGATAAATTGAGGCATTAGTTAAATATTTAATTCAAATAATTGACGTTCTGCCCTTGCTGCATATTCACTTTGTTGATAAAAAGTCAATAGATTCTGTAATTCTAACTGTGCTAAATTTAGATCACCTAATTTTATCAAAGCCATACCAATCATAAATTGGGCGTCATCCGCTTTGTTATTGTTTTCAAAAGCAAACACTTTTTCAAATTCTGCAACGGCCTGCTCAAAGTTGCCCATAGCATAGTAACATTCACCAATCCAATATTGACAATTATCCGCAAGGTTATCGGTATCTTCTAATCGAAGAAGCTCCCTGAATCTAGTAATGGCTTTAACGTGTTGATGGTCGTAAACATCGTCTAAAGCATCCTGATATGACATGGCGAACTCGGAAATGGACCCGTTAGATTTTCTGAAGGAACCGGAGAATCTTCGCGAAGATGCAAACTGGCTCGTCGGTTCGTTAACTAATTTTCGCAACGCCATTAACTGGTGGTCTGTTTCCTCAAGCTCCAATTGTAAGCTGTCTAATAGTTCCAATTTTTTCTTTGACATTTTCTCCAGTTCTGCAATTTCAACTTCCAAATCCAGAAACAATTCTTCTGTTAAGAAGTCTTCTTCCTGTTTACGGGTCAAAGTGGCTTCTTCTGGGTCAATTCCTAAGGCTTCCAGAATTTCACGTCTCTGTTCTTCCTCTAATTTGGTATCTTCTTCATCAAATGTCGCTAATTCTGTCGTCAACTCTGAACTCTCTCCATTCTCATATTCGTATGCTTCGTCTGCGGTCATCCAGTCGTCTTCCATGGCTAAATCAGGTATGTGTCCGCTACAAACCATAAATAACCCCCATATCACCAAAATGAGTGATAAAGTTGAAGTGCCGAGGATTTTTTGTAATTGAGTCATGATGCTACTCCTTAAGTTGTACATCTAACCTATTTATAACAAGCTTATTTCATCCATAATA
This sequence comes from bacterium, assembly GCA_046758765.1. Taxonomy (GTDB): domain Bacteria; phylum Zhuqueibacterota; class Zhuqueibacteria; order Oceanimicrobiales; family Oceanimicrobiaceae; genus JBHIAW01. The sequence continues at coordinate 11,907 of JBHIAW010000034.1, read as the reverse complement.
TAAACTTTACTTCTTACTGCTGAATGACAAACAATTAATAAATCCGAATATCTAATATCGAATTTCGAAACAAATTCAAAATTCAAATATCAAATGTTCAAAACTATTCAGTTGTTTTCCATCCCCAATGTTTTCAATTGTCATAAGTAACTTCTTTGCGAAGCCAAGCTACCCTCCTCTAAAACATATTGTTTTGAATTTTGTATTTTAGTCAATTTGAATTTGTTTCGAGTTTCGGATTTCGCATTTCGAATTTGTTTAAGTTTATATTAATAAAGTCCGCTTTATGCACCACTCGCTAATAACTTCCTTGTTCGCGCCAGACATCGGCCCCCAGTTTCTGCAATTTCTCTTCAATTCGCTCATATCCCCGATCAATATGATATACTCTTGAAATCTCGGTTCTGCCTTCGGCCTTAAGCCCGGCTAATATCAGTGATGCACTTGCACGTAAATCTGTGGACATAACCGGTGCACCGCTTAGACTTTCTACGCCTTTGACAACGGCGACATTTTCGTTCAGTTCAATCTGTGCTCCAAATCGTCTCAACTCAGCTACGTGCGTAAAGCGATCGAAAAATATAGTATCCGTTATGACGCTGCTTCCATCGGCCACACACATCAGTGCCATCCATTGCGCCTGCAGGTCTGTAGGAAACCCGGGATAGGGTGCCGTGGTTACATCTACGGCTTTAACTCGATGCGGCGCTTTGCAATAAATTGTGGAGCTACCTTCTTCAATATAAGTACCCACATTTCTTAATTTTGCAGCTAAACTTGTCACTAAACTTGGATTCACATCTGTAAGTGTGATTTCTCCATTGGTAATGGCCGCAGCAATAAGAAAGGTACCGGTTTCAATCCGGTCTGGGATAACCGTAAAATCGACCTCATGAAGCTCGTTAACGCCACGGATTTTCAACTGACCGGTTCCAATGCCTTCAATCTCAGCACCCATTTGGACTAAGAAATTAGCCAGAGCAGCAATTTCAGGTTCGCGGGCGGCGTTCTCAATAATGGTAACACCATTTGCTAATACCGAAGCCATCAGTATATTCCCTGTGGCTCCAACACTTGAAATATCAAAATTTATGAGCGTCCCTCTGAGCTTATCCGCCTCTGCACAGATATAGCCGTTTCTCAACTCAATCTTCGCCCCCAATTGAGTAAGCCCTTTAATATGCAAATCAACGGGCCGAGGCCCCAAGGCGCAGCCCCCCGGCAGAGAGACTTTTGCTTTGCAAAATCTAGCCAATAAAGGCCCAAGAACATAGATGGAAGCACGCATTGTTTTTACCAGCTCATAAGGAGCCTCATAAAAATTGCAATTGGCAGTATTAATCTTAAGCGTGCTATCCTGATATTCAACTTGTGCCCCAATGATTCGCAGGAGGTGGGCCATGGTTTTGACATCACGCAGATCCGGTACATTTCTGACAGTAAATTTACCCGGAGCTAATAGCGTGGCGGCCATGATGGGGAGAACCGCATTTTTGGCTCCGCTAATATGCACTGTACCCTTGAGTTGGCGTCCGCCCTGTATTACGATTTTGTCCATGAGTCTTCTAAAAGTTCTCGTGCACTTTTTAAATGTGTTTCTGATACTTTTTCTCCGGCCAGCAGCGAGGCTAAAGCTTGCATCCTCTCCTCCGAGCCGAGTTTTCGAATTCGTGTTTCCGTTCTACCAGACACCTCACTTTTTTCAACTGAGAAATGATGATCTCCCATGCTCGCAATTTGGGGAAGATGGGTTATGCAAATGATCTGATGAAATTCCGAAATTTCTTTTAGTCTTCTGCCAACCGCCTGAGCAACTCTCCCGGATATGCCTATATCAATTTCGTCAAAGACTAAGATAGGTATTTGACCTTGTTTCGCGGCTATCGACTTTAGTGCAAGCATGATTCGAGATATTTCTCCCCCGGAAGCAACTTTGGCCAAAGGCTTCAAATCTTCACCGGGATTCAAGGAAATATAAAAAACTGCAAAATCCATGCCATTGGCCGTGGCACTATACCTTTTACCTTTGAGATGTACCACTCCACTTGGATCTTCTTGATACTGGAAGCTCACTTTGAAACGAGATCTCATCATTCCTAAGACCGACAAGACTTCGGGCACAATCTTTTCTAATCGCAATGCGACTTCTTTCCGCTTTCGACTCAATTCATAACACGCTTTAGAAAACTGATCCACTTGCGCATCTATCGCCTCTCTAAGTGAAGCTATCTGTTCATCTAAGTTTTCAATGGAACTCAAGTCATTCTGAATCTTATCCCGAAAGGCCAAAACTTCTTCGATTGTTTGACCGTATTTCTTTTTTAAGCCTGACAACAAAGAGAGTCTATTTTGAATTTCCTCTAAGCGGGCTGGATTAAATTCTATATTTGAATTATAATCTTGAAAGAATTTGGCTAGTTCATCCACCGCTAACAGGGCTGTTTCACAATCCTTTTTTACATTGGCAAATCGTTCATCGATCTCTTGAAGTTCCTGGAGCCCTTTATCTACACGACTTATCTGGTCATATACTGATTTTTCATCTTCATATAAAATTTGGTGAAATTCAGATGTGAGATTGTAGAGACGTTCACAGTGTTGAACAATTTTTTCTTCCTTTAGCAGTTCCTTCTCCTCATCAGGCAGTGGCGCAACTTTATTAATTTCTTGAACTTGAAAGGCATAAAATTCCTTTTTTTCTTTAAGAGACTTTTCTTGACTTTCTAATCTTTTTAATTCTTCAAGACGTTTTTGCAGATTTCGATACAGCTCGGCAACGGCTTCCCTTTCTTTTTTCAAATCCCCAAAATCATCAACGAAGGTCAAATGGCTTTGAACTTTCAGCAGTGACTGGTGTTCGTGCTGACCATGAAGATCAACTAAGAGATAGCCGAGTTCCTGTAAAATGGACAATTGAACGGGGGTATCGTTAATGTATGCTCGACTGCGAGCGTTCTCGTAGATTTCTCGCCGTAGAATGACTTGGTCATCGCCACTGCTTAAATCTTGTTGAATTAGATAATCTTTTACTGGTGAATTGCCATTAATAGAGAACCTTCCTTCAATCACAGCTTTTGAGGCGCCTGCTCTTATGGCAGTTGTATCTACCCTTTCACCTAAAATGGTGCCAAGTGCCCCAATAATGATAGACTTACCCGCACCAGTTTCGCCGGTTAAAATGTTGAGGCCATTTCCAAATTGAATCTCAACGTCAACCAATAAGGCATAATTTTTTATGCTAAGCGATTCTAACATTTTAGGGAAGCTCAGTTTGAGAATTGCGGTCGATTTTTGACATATTCGATCAATTTTTGACCAACATACGTGTTGTCGATAATGCCATGAAATACCTCTGCACCCGGACCGCTGGCAAATAGCGGTACCATATTCGCTGTATGGGCACCGGTTAAGAATGCTACTTCAACCGATCTGTCTGGTAGAGAACCCCGAACCAGAGCCGCACCTCCTGTTTCATGATCCGCAGTAACCACAATGAGGGTTTGTGGATGTTCTTTGGCAAATTCAACTCCTACAGCAATGGCTTCGTCAAATTCTATTGTTTCATCAATTAAGCCTTTACTAATGTTGCTATGCCCCTTCCAATCGATCTGACTCCCTTCCACCATCAGAAAAAAACCATCCTCATCTTTGCTGAGAATTTCTAACGCGGTTTCGGTCATTTCGGGTAGTGTCGGTGACCTTTCTGAGGCATCGAGCATTCCTCCATTAGCAAATAAACCAACTACGCTATTTGTTTTACCTAAGTCGAGCAGAAGTAATTCATCTTTTGAAAAAACAACGTGGTAATTCCTTGACCTAAGTATCTCAACTAAGTTCAAGTCATCTAGTCTCACACTATTTGAATCTGAACTTGGTAAAAAGAACTTGGCACCACCACCCATAAGAACCTCGACATTCTTAAACACCAATTGTCTGGCAATCTCTGCTTCGTCCCAACGGTATTTAACATGGCTTGCAAAACAAGCAGGAGTCGCGTGGGTTATTGAACTAGTCACCACCATGCCGGTTGCCATGCCTTGGTCTTCACACAATTCTAACACGGTCCTAAGCGTATCCAATTTAGAATGATCATCATTGGAGATCAAACGGGTTGAAATATAGAAATTCTGTGTTTTGCTGCCTGTTGCCAAGGCACTGGCCGCTGCACCGGAATCTGTGACTATATCGCCATTTGCTGGAAAGGTGGTAACAAATGCGGTGTATGGCAAATCTTCCATAGCCAAACGTCCTTTTACAATCTTAGCCGCCGTGACGCAGCTCAGTCCCATTCCGTCGCCTATATAAAGAATAATATTTTGAGGCCGATCATACGGTCTCTTATTTGTCTGACAATTTCCCCAAAATATGAAAAGCAGCCCAATGGCTAACAACAATGATCCAGTTTTTTTAGACAATCCACTCAGTTTCAAAAAATGAATGATTAAGGAAACCTTACCTTCGAATTACTGCCACCTTACCTGTGGCTGAAAGTCCACTGTCTGTGAACGCTAAATAAACATAAACTCCACTCGGAACAAGATTACCGTCATCATCTGTGCCGTCCCAACCCTCCTGAATTTCATCTGCCCCAAATGTTCTCACTATTGAACCGGCCACGTTAAAAATACGGATATTGGTATTTTCTGCTAAATTAATTATCGTAAACTTATTTCCAGAACCATCTATTATGAACGGATTGGGGTATCCCGTCAGCAAACTTAGATCCTCTTTGGGTTCTGTAAAAGGTGTCTTTAATCGAGATAAACCATTTGTTGTGCCTATCCAAACTTCACCGGTTTCTTTGTTGAAGGCAAATGAAAGAACATTATTGCTTACTAGCGGGCTGTTGCCTGTTGTGAAGTGAGTCCATGTGACTCCATCATTACTCAGCATACTGACACCTGCGGCGGTGCCGAACCACTTATTGTTCCTGGCATCTACCCCTATTGTATTGATAAAATCGTTTATCAAGCCAAAGCGTTGCTGTACTATTCCGTTAAACCAGACATTGAGACCTTCCTCTGTACCAATCCACATGACACCGTCGTTGTCTTCAGCTATGGCTGTAATTTTGTTAGCAACTAAGCCCTCACTTACATCTAATCCTTGCGTGAAATCATCGTCACTTTTATCCAAAATGGTATTGTTGTGGTCCAACACTTTGATGCCGTTCGTTTCAGTCCCAATCCATACGCGATCAAATTGGTCGATTTCTGCGGTTATCACACGATTCGTTCCAAGTCCTTCACTGGTAGAAAAATGGGCCCAGTTGCCATCGGCTGTATGAACTGCTAAGGCCTTAGTATTATTGGCCATAAAATTCAAAATCCAAATATTGCCAAAACTATCCGTGGTTAAGTCAGGGATCACTACAAAGGCTGGCGTATCTGCTCCAGCCAAAAGCCCGTCGGTTGTGTCAATCTGTGTTAAAGCAAATCCACCGGCAGAATCTTCAAAGATTGTTATTCCTCCGCCCCAACTGCCTGCCCAAATTCGATCTCTAGAATCTACTATGATAGTTCTTTGATCATTGCTCTTCAGACCGGTCTCGATTGTAAAATTTGTCCACAGCTCTACATCCAACATATGAATACCTCGTTTTTGGGAGGCACACCAAAGTCTACCCTGGGAATCCAAAACTAAGCTATGAAAATTATTACTTGCTGGACTGTTGGTCTCGAATAACTTCCACTCATTGGTTGCAAAAGAGAATTTTGCCAAACCTTTGTCTTCCCGGCCAATCCAAATATTCCCTTCTTGGTCCGTTTTCAAGGCTGTCGCATCGCTGACGCTCGGCCCTAACCTTTGCCATTGACCAGATGGATCTAGCCTGTATATGCCCGTGGAGATGAGACAAGCAATTGTAGATTCAGATATGAACTCGCCCTTAGCCAAAATATCCATTGCAAGAATATTTGTAGAAGGTAAGCCCGCGTTTACTACCTGCCACTGACCTTGGTGCAATCGAGCGACGCCTGAGCTTGTGGCCGCATGGGGAATAGAATCTAAAACAACAACTTGCCTCACTTGATTAGAAGGCAGACCCTGTGCGACGGTATGTTGGTTCCAACTCGAAGGTGCTTGAAGATTAGGTAGCGTAAGTAAAGATTGTGCTATTCCCTTGTCAGTCGCTACCCAAATCTCTGTACCAGATATAAATATTGAATTTGCACCTATTCTCTCCAAAATCTCGCCCGATGAGAGCCCAAAATTTTTGTAAGTCTCTTTGACTTCTTCCTTATCAATGGTAAAAAGACTCACTCCGATGTCGAGACCGACGTAAAGTGAATCCCCGAAAGCTACAACATCGGTAATGGTTTGATTCTTGTAATCCTCAAAAACCTCCCAGTTCTGACTTTCGGGTCTGTACCGATTTAATACCCCATCGAAGAGTGCGAACCAGACGGTACCATGTTTATCAACTTCAACGGCAACCACCTCATTGGAGGTCAGACCTTCTGTATTGGTGAACTTGGTTAACTGTTCACTATTTACATCCAATTTCAAAACGCCTCCATTCGAGCCGGCCCAGGCGTTACTTAGGTCGATATCTATGTCTTTGATAACGCCCACACTGGTAAAACTTTTCCAGTCTTCAATTTGTGCAAAACTTTTTTCAATAAGAAGAGCAAAAACGGCCACTTGACTAAGAACCACGAAGCCTCTATAAAACCTCTGTAACTGCAATCTTGAACACCAACAATTTACAGATTCGATAATTGCTTAATAAGATCAGCCATTTCTATGGCTGACAAGGCTGCATTCCAGCCTTTGTTGCCGGCTTTGGTGCCAGCTCTCTCAAGGGCTTGTTCTAACGTATCAGCCGTCACAATGCCATAGGCTGTAGGAACACCCGTAGAAATGGCAATTTGCGCAATACCTTTTGTGGCTTCGGCCGCGATAAAATCAAAATGGGGCGTTTGACCGCGAATCAGCACACCTAAACATATCACGCTATTGAATTTCTTAGATTGGGCCAATTTATTCGCTACAACTGGCAGTTCAAAAGAACCCGGAACCCAGACAGTTTCAATGTCTTCTTCATTGGTGCCATGACGTCTTAAACAATCTAAAGCGCCCTCGAGAAGCTGTTTTGAGATAAATTCATTGAATCTGCTTACAACGATTCCAAAGCGATTGCCCTTCGCTGAAAGTTGACCTTCGTACATTTTTGTCATGTCAATTTAAGATCCTTGATTAAGAGGTTCCATCACCTTTTTATTTTCTTTTTCTTCTTCTTCAGAGAACACAAGCAGGTGACCTAATTTGTTTCGTTTAGTGGCAAGATACTTGGCGTTAACCTTATTTGGTGTAATTTCAATGGGGACTCGGTCGATAACTTCTAGTCCATAGCCAGAAATTCCTACAATTTTCTTTGGATTGTTGGTTAATAGGCGAATTTTTCGGATGCCAAGGTCATACAGTATTTGGGCGCCCACACCGTAGTGTCTCAAATCTGGCTTAAATCCTAACGCCTCGTTAGCCTCCACCGTATCTTTCCCGCGGTCTTGTAGTTCATAGGCTCTGATTTTATTTTCCAGACCAATTCCTCTCCCCTCCTGCCGCATATATAACACAACCCCTTTACCCTCCTTTACTATCATTCTTAAGGCCTGACGAAGTTGTTCGCCACAGTCACATCGTAGCGAGCCAAAAATGTCACCAGTAAGACATTGGGAATGCACTCGCACTAAAGTTGGTTCGCCTGAGCCCACATCTCCTTGGACTATAGCCAAATGGTGTTGTTGGTCGAATTCACTTTCATACAGGTGCAGAGTAAAATTGCCGTATTCTGTCGGCAGTTGAGTCGTTACAATTTTTTTAACAAGCTTTTCGGTGCGGCGTCGATATTCAATTAAATCTCGGATGGTAATAATTTTTAAATCAAATCGCTTTGCCATTTCGAAAAGTTTGGGTACTCTGGCCATCGTCCCATCGTCATCCATGATTTCACAAAGGACGCCAGCTTGATATAAGCCCGCCAGTCGTGCCATATCAACTGCCGCTTCCGTATGACCAGCACGAACCAATACTCCCCCCTCCCGTGCCCGCAGAGGAAAGATGTGTCCAGGCCGTGCTAAATCATTGGGTTTTGTTTTGGGGTCGATTAGAGCCTTTACAGTTTCACACCTATCAAAAGCCGAAATACCCGTAGTAGTATTTCTTTTCGCATCTACCGATACCGTGAAGTAAGTTCCAAGTCTTTCGGTATTCTCACTGACCATGGGATGGAGGTCTAATTCATCGAGGCGCTCCCCGGTCATGGGAACACAAATAAGCCCACGGCCATATTTTGCCAACAAATTTATCTTCTCGGGAGTCACCTTTTCGGCGGCCATGATGAAATCACCTTCGTTCTCACGCTCCTCGTCATCCACAACAATGAGTATTTTACCTTCGCGGAAATCTTCGATTGCTTCTTCAATATTGTTAAACATAATAATTTAGGTGTGTTAAGTTAAGATTAATAACCAATTTCTTGCAGCCATTCTTCAGATATTTTACTTTGTTCAGGCATTGACAGCATCCTTTCGACATACTTACCTATGAGATCAACCTCGATATTGACCTTATCTCCTGCCTTTAGATGACCTAAAGTAGTCTTATTCAATGTGTGTGGTATCAAAGAAATAGTAATAACATTTTCAGACAAGCGAGCAACCGTCAAACTGACCCCATCAATCGCAATGGACCCTTCCGAAATTACATACCTCATTAAATTTTTTGGCACTTCAACAGAAAGCAATCGACCCCCTGGCTGTGTCTGAGCACCAACCACTTTTCCGACCCCATCCACATGACCTTGAACCAAGTGACCACTCAATCGGTCAGAGAGTCGTAGAGAGCGTTCTAAGTTGACCCCAGCCCCTTTTTGCAGAGCCCCGAGAGTAGTCTTTCTTAACGTTTCCGCAACTGCCTCAACCTGGAAGGCGGAGTTGGAAATGTTAATTACAGTCAAACAGACACCACTTACAGCAATGCTGTCATCTACTTTCATATCTGGGAGCACTTCATGAGCAGAAAGAGTCAGACGCAATGCAGCGCGTCGTTCTCGAACATCCTCAACGATTCCAGTTTCTTCTATGATACCGGTAAACATTTAAATTTCTCTGGTCATTAATCTTCCCGACAACAAAACATCGTCGCCGATTTGCTCTTTCCGGAAATCGATTAAATTAATGCTGTGGTCAAGACTTTCGATTTCAAGGTGTTGGACGGCGCTCAAGCCATCGCCTAATATTTTCGGGGCAATAAATACCGCTATCTTATCCACCAGTTTAGATTTCAAACAAGCCGAGAATACCTGACTCCCACCTTCCACCAGAACCGAAGCAATGCCCTCCTGCCCTAACTTCTTCCAAAGGGTGGCTAAATCTACCCGGCCTTCGGAATTGGATTCAATCACCCAAACCGTAGCCCCTCTTTCCTCGATGCTTTTTATCTTTTCCCAAGAAGCATTCAGTGTGGTGGCAATAATCGTTTTATAAGCCAACGGGCCAGATAACAGCCGTGCATTTAATGAAATCCTTAGATTGCTGTCTAATACCACACGCTTTGGATTAACCCCCTTCACTAACCGAACGGTTAGATTGGGATCATCTGAAAGAACCGTTCCAATTCCAACCAGTACAGCATCATGCTTACTGCGCATTTTGTGGACATAGCGCCTGGCCTGTTTTGAAGTAATCCACTGGGAATTTCCCGCATTTGTAGCTATTTTCCCGTCCAACGTCTGTGCGATTTTTAGCGTGGTCAAAGGTAATCCTGTCACTACATGCTTAAAATAAGCTTCATTCAAAGCTCTACACTCATTTTCTAACACGCCTACGCGCACATCGATGCCGCTATTTCTAAGAAGCTCAATGCCCTTGCCATTTACCAATGGGTTGGGATCTTGAGTTCCAATGACGACCCGTTTAATCCCTGATTCTAAAATACGATCAACACAGGGTGGCTGTTTGCCAGAGTGAGAACAAGGCTCTAAATTCACATATAAGGTGCTCCCTTCAACTCTGTCGCCACCTTGGTTTAAGGCAATAATCTCGGCATGCTCGCCGCCATATACCTGATGGAAACCTTGACCCACGATCTCGTTATCTTTCAAAAAGAACGCACCCACCATGGGATTGGGGCTAACCTGCCCACGCCCCTTCTCCGCAAGCTTAAGAGTTTTCTTGATCAACTCTTCGTCGGTCACGTTTAGAACTTGGAGCACTAATATCTTAAATTTAAACCTTAATTTCTCTTAATCTTATAAATAATTATTAAGCACAATATAAATATATTTTAAGTGCAAGTCAAGATATTTTTAGAGAACAAAATTCAATGGGTATTTAAAGGAAAGTCTACTTTATATACCACTTATAGTATATCAGATTACGAAAAATACTATATTTTGTATTTTTCCCTTGACAAGTTGATTTTTATGTTGTATATTAATCAGGCACACATAAGACATAAATGAGCGAAATAAACAACCAAAATCGAGGAGGAGTTTGTGATGGCGTCAAATACTAAACCGAAAATGAATGACCAAAATATAGTCGATGTCAAAGCTATCTCAGGTGATGGCAAAAATGGCAAAGGCCTAAACATCACAAATTATTTTACCAAGCCTCGAGAACATCCGTTTGACAAGATAACTTGGGAGAAGCGTACTGCCAAAATAACCAATGAAAAGGGCGAAGTGATATTTGAGCAAAAGGACATTGAAACCCCATCCTTCTGGTCACAAACGGCCATAAATGTTGTTGCTTCAAAATACTTCAACGGGAAAGTAGGTTCTCCTGAACGAGAAAGCAGTGTTAAACAACTCATAAATAGAGTGTCACAAACCATCACAAACCAGGGTAAGAAAGGCGGATATTTTTTAACGGAAGATGATGCAGATGCTTTTTACCGTGAACTAACTCACATTTTGGTTACTCAGAAGGCTACCTTTAATAGTCCCGTCTGGTTTAATTGTGGTATTGAAGAAAAGCCACAATGCTCGGCTTGTTTTATTAATTCTGTAGAAGATAATATGGAGTCCATCCTCAGTTTAGCTAAAACGGAAGGAATGATATTCAAGTGGGGTTCGGGAGCCGGATCGAATCTATCAAAAATTAGATCATCTAAAGAAACACTATCAGCCGGAGGTATGGCTTCTGGTCCCGTGTCCTTCATGAAGGGGTATGACGCCTTTGCGGGTGTCATTAAATCGGGGGGCAAGACACGCCGTGCGGCTAAGATGGTCATTTTGAACGTAGACCACCCAGACATTGTAGAATTCATAAAATGCAAAGAAAAAGAAGAGAAGAAAGCATCCGCTTTAATTGATGCTGGTTATGATCGCGCCATTGATGGAGAAGCCTATACCAGTGTGTTTTTCCAAAATGCAAATCACAGCGTTCGGGTTACCGATGAGTTTATGAAAGCTGTCATCGAGGATAAAGAATGGCAAACCAAAGCTGTGACGACAGGTGAGCCCGTTGATACTTACCGCGCCCGGGAACTCATGAACATGATTGCAGAGTCGGCATGGCGTTCAGGGGATCCGGGCCTGCAATTTGATACAACCGTAAACGACTGGCATACGTGTCTAAATACCGACCGGATTTATGCCTCAAATCCTTGCAGTGAATACATGTTTCTTGATGATACGGCTTGCAATTTGAGTTCTTTGAACCTTATGAAATTCAAAAGAGAGAATGGCTCACCTCCTGAAATGACGAGTATCTCAGGGGGTTCACCCCATGAGATAAATCCTATCTCATGGGGTGAATTTGATATAGAGGCATTTTGCCATACCGTGCAGATAATGATTTTGGCACAAGAGATTATTGTAGATAAGGCCAGTTACCCGACGCCTCGAATTGCACAAATGAGTCATGACTTCCGAACCTTGGGGCTGGGCTATGCCAATCT
>JBHIAW010000033.1:0-20842 GCA_046758765.1 bacterium | reverse complement strand
GATTTTCATAATATTTTTCGGGATGTTTTTCTTCATTGTATAACCCTTCTACATAACTGGCACATATTTGTCACTTTAGATACCCAACACCTACGTTTATCTTTCGAAATCGAGCTGGGGCGGCCCCATGCCCAGTAGCAGCAATTTGACTAGGTTGACCTTTACCACAGTTGGGCACCCCCCAGAGGACCCAATGATTTTTGTTGCATACGGCGTCGCAGGAATTCCAAAATTGCGGCGTCATTCCACCATAGGTTGGATTTTTTAACATCTGCGTTTTCTTGCCATTTTTAATTTCCCAACCTATTTCCGTACCAAACTGAAAATTGAGTCTTTTATCATCGATGCTCCAACTTCTGTTAGTTTCCATCAAAATGCCGTCTTTGGTATCAGCGATGAGATCATCTAATTCCCATTCACCTGGAAGCAGACTTATATTTGTCATCCTTATCAGTGGAATTCGATTCCATCCCGAAGCCCTCATGGCGCCGTTGCTTCTGCTTTGCCCAATCAAAAACGCTGTTTCTCTGGAGGTTAAATATCCAACAAACATGCCATCCTTGACAATATCTGTCCGCTGAGCGGGTACCCCTTCATCGTCGTAACCAAATGTGCCAGCCCCAGGTCCGTGTCCCAATGTCGCATCGGCTACGAGGTTAACGATATCAGAACCATATCTTAATTGGCCTAATTTTTCTGGAGTTAAAAAGCTGGTCCCAGCGTAATTTGCTTCCTGGCCTAATACCCTATCCAATTCAATGGGATGGCCACATGATTCATGTATTTGAAGTCCTAGTTGCGAGCCCTCTAAAATGATATCTTTGATGCCAGATGGGCACTGTTTCGCTTTTAATAAAGCTACGGCTTCTTCGGCGATTCTTTGAGCGTTATCAACTAAAGGCCACCGCTCCAATAATTCATAGCCCAGACTCGACCACTGACCACCAAAGGAACAGGGATAAGAACGCTTTTGAATCTCGTGCTTATCTGCGGCGGTCGCCGAATAACCCACTCCACTAAGGTAAGTGGTCTGCTCGATAAACGAACCTTCGGTGCTGATAAAAATTTGACGGTTTCGAATAAAGCCCATTTCACCCAGCACTACTTGAATACCTGAAACTTTTCTACATATCTCATCAATCTTTAATAAGAACTCCGTCTTATTTTCAAGAGGGACTTGAAATGGATCTATTTCAATAGGTGTCTTCCAACTATTTCGGTGTTTTGATTCCTCTGCCAATACAATATCCCTTTCTTTCAACAGGGCGCTGGCGTGCGCAATTTCGATGCCTTGTTTAGCAACTTTTTCCACACTTGCTTTGCTTAAATCATCACTGCTGGCAAATCCCCAAGCCCCGTCTGCAATTACCCGAATCCCGATGCCTAGGCTCTCAGAATCTGACACAGACCCCACTTTTCCATTTTTTGTCTCGATACGCTGCTCCCTTCTTTCAAGGGCCCGCACATCAGCATACGTGGCTCCTAAGCTGTAAACCATATCCAAGGCAAATTCCGCGATCTCCTTCAAGAATTACCCTCCGATCGCAATTAGCTTAAGTTCAAAAATTTCTTCATTTCCTCGTCTAAGAATTTGCTGTGTTCATCATTCAAAGGATCGAGTCGATATTCGTTCATTAACATAAGCTGCGCACTTATCCATCCTTTCCAACACTCTTCACAAGTTTGCTGCAAGACCTTTTGCCCTAACTCATTTTCATAAGGCGCTTCAGATAAAGCCGTTTTTTCGCCACCACAGCGCGAGCATTTTAGTAATGCCATTTATTCCTCCAACAATACAGTAGCATTCATAGAATTATTTCAAAAGACTAACCTTCTCTCATATTCTGTGTTGCTGTAGATTTGATCAACTAGCCTACATTATTAATTAGTGTTTGAAGGAAACTGTAGATCATAACCGTCATTGCGAGGCGTTTTTTGCCGAAGCAATCTCATGCCTACCTAATAAGGAGATTGCTTCGCTGAGAAGCGCTCGCAATGACAGTAAAAAATTGTGGTTTCGTTCAAACACTAATTCCTACCCGTTTAATCTCTTAACCTTTGATTTAATTAAGACAGTTATGCAAGCATAAATCAATGCACCATCTCTGATACCGTGACTAACTGGTATCCCTGTTCTCTCAACCCATCAATAATTTCCGGAAGCTTTTTGTGAGGAAAATCATTGTTCCGTAGAGTGCCTAAGTGCATAATTATTATTGCACCATTTGCTCCCACATCGGAATCATTGCCAAAACTTAAGACTTTATCCAAGATTTCTTCAGCAGAACGATAGGCAGGCGAGGTGGTATCTGCCACCCAGTCCATAGTATCCATATTGCTTTCCCATTTATGTCCTATGGTCCATTCGATATGGCGATACCCCAATTCAGCAGCCCACTCTCTTATTTCCAAATTATGTTCGCCGTAAGGAGCGCGCCAATACGGAGCCATTTTTTTGCCCGTACATGCAGTAAATACAGCGGCCGCCTGCTCCAATTCATTCTGCAAAAATTCACGGCTTACACTCGGACGAGTCAAATGAACCCCATTCTCGGCAAATGTGGTCAAATGAGGATGACTCCAAGTATGATTACCCACTTCATGACCATCAGCCACCATTCTTTGGACGATATCAGGATAATGATTGATATAAGTCCCGGTTAAGAAAAATGTGCATCTTAAATCTTTCTCATTAAGAATAGTTAATATTTCTTCGCTGGCGTTAGCCTCGTAACCGCCATCAAATGTTAAAGCTACTTTCGATTCCAGAACATTGCCGCGGGTAATATTGCTGGCAAGAAATCGCACCGTGGGATTATTATAAATGATTTCAATGTTCTCTAAAGTCGTAACTTGGCCATTCTCAGCGATGCTCTTAACCGTAAAGGTATTACTGCCTCGCTTGGCTGCGATACTCTTGAACACAAACTTACCCTTTTCGGGCAAAGTAACCTCCTTTATTTTCCCATCCACAATCAAACTGATTATTTGATTATCCCCTGCCTCACCCTCAATGTCAATTCGGTTGCTTAGCACCATGGCGCCATTTGTCGGTTTTGTAATCTTAAGGGAATCAAACAATGTATTTGAGAAAACAAATTTGTCATTTGATACCTTAACTAAATTTATATTATTCAACAAATCTTGCAGACTGTTCTCCAACCTCATTAGTCTTTTGTTAAGTTCATAGATTTTCCAAATAGAGATCGATAAGACTCCTATCAGCAACACGTTAATAAAGAGACCCCAGTGAACAGCCTGTCTAACTTTAACAGGTACTCTTACCAAAGCAAACGTAAATGCAATCACTGTCCCCAATGCTTTAGTCAAAGGTGTTGAAAAGTTGTCGCGGAAAAATTCCCTGTGACATTTGAAGCTACAAAAATAGTGATGGCTGACCAATATTTGACATTCTGAGCATATTGGTTGATGACAGGAGTAACATTTCCGTTTAGCTCTTCTTCTAGGATGATTTTTGCAATAGTCTGCCATGATTGAAAATTAGTTTAAAATAAAATATCCTAAAAGTCAAGCAAAATAAAATAACAGAACCTCTCGGTACTCACTGTAACTAAGGTCTTACGTACAAAAATAAAACCTCAGTTATGGTTAGGAAGTTGCTCCTGCCTGCTTGGAATTCGGCAATCATTCTGTCATTCAGAAGGAATCTTTTTTGAAATGTGCTCAAATCGAAAAAGATTCCTACTGAATGACATGAATCCTCCCGTAACTGAGGTGTTACGTACAAAGAATACAAGTTCGTCGAAGCAAAAAGATATGAGTGTCTCAGCTTGAAACAGTGTAATAATCCACTACGCCAAAAATTGCGAAAACTTTAACATTTTATCTTAATATTAATAATAGGCCCTTTCCCCTAATTTCTAATAAATTTAACACTTAACAAAATCTTAAGATTGCAATATTTAGTAATATTCAAGATGGCACAATAATTGTAAATAAAAAATGTAAACGTGTCTATTTGAAAATTCGTGTTCACTCGAAAAAAAAGCAAGGTTATTCACCCTGCTCTTAAATAGATTTTCTCCATCCACCCCTCCTTTCCCGAAACGGCGGGACGCGAGTTCCGCCGTTTTTGGTTTTAGCGCTCTAGAACCCTTATACTCCCCATTGACATGTGTAAATTAATTCCACCTCTGCCTCCGGTAATTTCTCCTGGTAACCTTCTTTTGCTTAATTGGTCACGCACTTCAATGGGGAAATCTGACTTGATGTTTCCGCTGGCAGTGCTTGCATTCACATAGGCCCGCAAATCTTCTGGCACCTATCACTTAACTAATCAATTGAGAGTTCCCCCAACCCGGGACTTACTTTCAAAGTAAATTGATTCTTGGCGTCATCGTAGTTTTCACTATAATAATATCTCCCGGATTTTCTAAACCGATTAGGTAAGTTGATGTTAGACAGAAACAAAAATTCTGAAACAGAGAGTTTTACCCCAAGATCTTCAGGAAGAATAATATGGGTTTCACCTATGTCCACATCAACGGAAGCCTGAACCTTGGTCAAAAGCTTGCCGGCAAAGTCGATAGTCATTTCACCGATCCCTCCGTTAATGTCAGCATGTCTGAAACGTGCGTTTCCCAGTTTTAGGAGTTCTGTTTCTCCGACTTTTGTATTTATCTCCAGATAATTCATTTCCGTTTTGTTCGGCTCTGAAAACTCAACCAGAACCTCGCCCGCCCAGGTTTTTAAGTCAAAATCAACTATAGCAAGGCCTCCGAGATCTAGTTCTACTTCGCCGGCTTTAGTTTTTACCTCCAAATCGATATCGACACCAAACGGTAACTCTAATACAAATATCGCCTCTAAATCATCGTTGTCCGAATCCATCCAACCCTTTTTATCAAACTCTACCTCTAATCGTGAGCGTTTTTCGTTAAAGTCCGCGTATACTCTAAACTCATCCTCCGTGTAATGGATTGTAATCCATGCTTCATGTTCCCGAGGACATCTAGTAATTTTTACTTCAGCGGCGTCAATATCCACTTTCACATGAAAGACCTTCCCAGAAGGTATGTTATATCTTTCTTCAAACTGCTCTACCTCTCCATCCTGTGCCAAGAGCAAATTTGGACAAAGGAGAAATAAACCAGGCAAAATAACAACAAATTTCAAATGTTTTATCATGTTCAAATCCTCCAGTTATTCCACCACCAGCAAATTGAATGAAGGCGGCAGCGGATGCCTCCTTCATCAATGGGTGAGTTGATTCTTAACATCATGCAGGCCGGTAAAAAAGGCTAACTGCTTACATGTTCTATATGGTAGAATTTGTACAGAAATCTTCATCTTACGAATACTTAGGGGGGACTCAAGAGCGATGCTGTTCAGCACCACTCTGGTCTGTTGCGAGTTAGATCTTCGTTTATTTTGCAAAATAATTCGTGCCGACCTATTTATCCGTTTAACTCATCAAATGAACTAACTTCCGGCTAATTCTTTAACACCTCTTCTTCAAAATTGATATCAGGTTAACCATAACGATAGGCAAAACGATTATGGGCAAAACTATTTCAATAGACTATCAACGATGTTGATGATTGAATCAATTTTTAGCAACCTTATTCACCAAGATGAAAGACTTACGTAGCCTATGTTGCCGAAAAGAGAGGTAACTCAACCAGGTCATCAATTAGGTTTTGTTCATTTCTCTTTTGAATTTAATTGTTTTGCCCTAAATAGTTTTGCCTTTCGGATTGAACCTGAATAGTTACAAATTAACAAAGAAAACGATTATTTTGTGTAATAACTTTAACTGCATTTCGAGTAAGGATTTTATAGTTTAAGTACTAACCACAAGCACACACAGTTTTTCGCTGACCTTCGGCGAATCGATTTTTTCTTCAGGTTGCGGCTCCGCCGCACTGGAATTAAACAATAATTATTCTAGCCGCTCATACGCACGCGTTCGAGCAAAAGTTGCATATCTTCTGGCAACTCAGAATCAAATCGCATGAACTCATTTTTGATGGGATGGATAAATCCTATGGTCTTGGCATGGAGAGCTTGTCTTTTCATCATCTGCAGAAGCTCAATAGCAAATTGGCGTTGTAAATTTGACAATGCTCCCAACTGCCTGTTCCTGCCGCCGTAGGTCATATCACCAAAAACCGGATGTGCGATATAGGACATATGCACTCGGATTTGATGGGTTCTTCCAGTTTCCAAGTTCAGTTTGATGTAAGAAAACAGAGGCATCTCTTCCAAAACTTCATAATTAGTTATAGCTAACTTTCCTTCATTCTGCACAGTCATCCGAGTTCTATCTCTCGGACTACGAGCAATATACGATTCAATTCTATCTTTCTTCTTCCTAAAATGCCCCCAAACTACGGCACGATACTCCCGCTCAGTTTTCTTTTCAGAGAACTGTAGAGAGAGATTTCTATGTGTTTCATCATTCTTGGCTATGACCATCAATCCAGACGTGTCTTTATCTAACCTGTGAACAATCCCTGCTCTCTGTCTACCTCCAATGGAGGATAAATCACCGCAGTGATAAAGTAGGGCATTAACTAAAGTACCAGTATAATTAGCAAACGCAGGATGAACTACCATCCCAGCTTCCTTATTTAATACAAGCAAATGTTCGTCTTCATGGAGAATATCTAATGGAATGTTCTCTGGTAGTATATCTGTTTTTGTGGGCTTGGGTATGCAAACTTCAACTTTTTCGTTTGGTAAAATCAGGTGGCTGGCTTTGGCAGGTTTGCCGTTTACTGTCACCTTGCCCGCATCTATTAATTTCTGGAGACGAGCACGGGAGATGGTACCAATATATTGGGTTAAGAATCTATCAAGACGTTCTTTGTCTTTGTTGGCGGGAATAATAACTTCGATATGTTTTTCCTCTTGCATAAAAAACCGAGGAATTCAGAGGTGAGTGGTTGGCAAGTTTCAAATAAATTATGTTAGGCCTGCTCCTCCGCAGCTACTTTTTGGTTCTCTTTCTTTTCACTTTTATCCAACAGTACCAGGGTAACTAAGATTATCATGCCAATGGTTACCGAGCTGTCCGCTACGTTGAAGATTGGCCAGCGGGTATTATTTATGCCGATATCAATAAAGTCAATAACTTTGCCATAAAGAAAACGATCAATTAAATTACCAATGGCTCCGCCTAAAATAAGCGCTAGAGCAAACCGAGAAGCAAATTTTTCATTACGAGCACGAACAATGTAGATGAAAATAATTACACTGGCGACAGTGGCGAACACAGTAAAAAACAACTGTCCACCAACTTGTATTCCAAATGCCATTCCTGGATTTTCAATATAAGTCAAACGCACGAAATCACCGATAATCTCATGCGGTTTGCCCTTTTCAAAGAAATATTTAACCGACAGTTTTGTTACTTGATCAAAAACAATTACCATAACAGAAAATAATAATACTCTCAAATTAGTTTCCTATCATTTACTCAATTTCGATATTAGATGACTTTTTGAGTGATTACATCGCTGGAGAAGCGTTTAGCTGTTATTAAGAGTTTAGTTCAGCAGCAGCTTCACTGGCAATAGATTAAGAAACGCTTTGGTTGTTTTCCTCGTTTGACTTGCAGGTAATACACAAGCGTGCGTGAGGTACAGCTTCCAATCGCTCTCGACTAATAGGATTTCCACATTCCTGACATAAGCCGTACTTTCCTTCTTCGATTCTTTCAAGGGCTTGATCGATATGGTAGAGAAATCTGCCTTCCTGGGTAGCAAAAAAGAAGGCTTTCTCTCTTTCCATATTATCAGTTCCTACATCAGCCATGTGGTAAGAATAAGCGGAATTTTCGCCGGAAGCATCTTTCAATGTTTCGGTGATTCCCTTTTCCTTTAGGTGGCCCAATTGCTTAACTATCTCCTCTCTCTTTTGTAGAAGAAGATCTTTGAAATATGTCATATCCTCTTTTTTCATTGTAACCTCCATTTCTGATTGAAAGCCAATTAGTTCTTAGAAGTCAAGATACTTTCATGATGCCAATTACTGCCTTCTCACCATTGATATCCCATTCTTCGATGTACGTACATCTCTCTGAATTAGCAGAAATAGTCTCAGCCAATGTTTCATTACGAATATACTCAGCTTGGGTCTCGATGGCTTTGCTCAACTTATCGGAGCTTTGATAGTATATCTTAATGCGGTCTACGACGTCGAAGCCGGCCTCCTTACGCATATTTTGAACCCGACTTACAAATTCTCGAGCTAAGCCTTCGAGTCTCAGTTCTTCTGACAACTCAATATCTAACGCTACCGTTAAATCTGATTCTTTTTGTACAACTAATCCAGGAGCGCTTTCGGAGACAATTTCTACATCATTAAAACTGATTGGCATTTCTCGGCCATGAATTGCAATTTTGATCTCGCCCTGTTTTTCAATTTCATGAATTTCGCTTTCTCCAAATGCTCGAATTATTTCAGCCGCCATCTTAACATCTTTTCCCAATTTTGGACCAAGCTGCTTGAATTGCGGTACAGCTTTTTTTGAGACTAATTCCTCTACATCTGCAACAAAATCTATTTTTTTCACATTGAGTTCTTCTAGAACTAACTTCTCCATCCCTGCTATTCTTTTCTTGACAATTTCATCTTTAGCGACTATGATGATTCTTGAAAGTGGCTGACGGACTTTCATTCTTGACTCATTTCTAATTGACCTTCCAATAAAAACAACGCGCCGTACCAGAGCCATTCGCTCTTCCAATTCTACATCTCGATAAGCAAATTCCGGAGAATCCGATTTAGGATAATAAGTTAAATGCACACTTTTTAATTCATCCGATTTCTTCCTTGTAAGATTCAAATAAATTTCTTCGGACACAAATGGAGCAAATGGAGCAATCAATTTTGCAAGAGCGTACAAAACTTCATAAACGGTTTCATAAGCAGCCAGTTTGTCCTCCCCCATCTCAGATTTCCAGAAGCGGCGGCGGCAGCGACGAACATACCAATTGGAAAGATCATCAATCACGAAATCGGAAATCGTACGAGTGGCTTTGGTGACATCGTAACGCGACAAATATTCCTCAACTTTTACTACCAACTTGCTTAAGGAACTCAAAAGCCATCGATCAATTTCAGACCGGTCTTCGACGGCAACACGAGATTTGTCATAAGAAAATTGATCAATATTAGCATAAATTGCAAAAAATGAGTAAACATTAACCAGGGTACCAAAGAACTTGCGTAGAACTTCTGTTACAGCCTCGGGTTCGAATCGAGTGGGAACCCAGGGCGGGCTTACCGTTAACAAGTACCAGCGTAGCGCATCTGCGCCTTGCTCTTCCAAGATAGTCTTAGGCTCGACGGTATTCCCTTTGGATTTGGACATCTTTTGCCCTAGTTTGTCCAAAATCAAGTCATGAGAGATGCACATTTTGTAACATGGTTGGTCAAACAGCAGGGCGGCAATGGCCAGCAGGGAATAGAACCATCCCCGCGTTTGATCTACACCCTCTGAGATAAAATCAGCAGGGAAACTCTTTTCGAACTTTTCCTGATTCTCAAAAGGATAATGCCATTGAGCCACCGGCATGCTACCAGAGTCAAACCAGGCATCAATGACTTCAGGCGTCCGAACCATCTTTTTACCACATTTTGAACATTGTATTTCAATTCTGTCGATAAAAGGCTTATGTAGGTCAATTTCTTCTGTTAATCCCGAAAGTTCATTGAGCTCTTTGACACTTCCGATGCAGTGCACATGCTCACATGTTTGACACAGCCAAATAGGTAAGGGCGTGCCCCAATAACGGTCTCGGGACAGAGACCAATCTACATTGTTTTCAAGCCACTCGCCGAACCGGCCATCCCCGACCTCCTTGGGATACCATTTGATTTTCCTATTATTATCAATAAGTCGGTCCTTCATGGCGGTGGTACGAATAAACCATGATTTTTTAGCATAGTAGAGAAGTGGAGAACCACACCGCCAGCAGTGAGGATAACTGTGAAGATACGTTTCAGATTTGTATAAAAGTCCTCTTTCTTTCAAATTGGCAATAATTTCAGAATCCGCTGCTTTGACAAACTTGTTCTTAAAGAAAGTAACTTCTTCGGTAAATTTTCCACTTTTGTCTACGGGCTGCAAAACGGGTAAGCCGTATTTTGAACCAAGTTGGTAATCATCCTCACCAAATGCCGGGGCAATATGAACAATACCGGTGCCTTCCTCAGTTGATACAAATTCGCCCTCCACTGTAAAGTAGAGGTTTTCAATGGTCTCAAAAAAACCAAACAATGGCTCGTAATTCTTTCCAACAAGCTCTTTACCATCATATTCTTGAACAATTTTATAATCTCCATCCAATTCCGACAAACGAGCTTCAGCCAATATTAAATATTCCTCGGCATGCTTAACCTTAACGTATTTTATGTCAGGATGGACAGCTAACGCTACATTAGAAATCAGAGTCCAGGGGGTCGTCGTCCAAACCAAGAATGATGTATTCTTCTCACCTTTGATGCGAAATCGCACAAATACCGAGGGGTCTGCTATCTCTTGATATCCTTGCGATACTTCATGACTTGAAAGCGGTGTTTCACAGCGAGGACAGTAAGGCAAAATCTTATGACCAAAATATATTAGGTCTTTTTTCCAAAACTCACTCAGTATCCACCATACAGACTCAATATACTCATTTTCGTAAGTAATGTAGGGATTTTGTAAATCTATCCAGAACCCAATTCGGCGAGTGACTTCGTCCCACTCCTGTTTGTATCTCCAAACACTCTGTTTACACTTTTCGTTAAATTTATCGATTCCGTACTTTTCGATTTCTTCTTTACTCGTAAATCCTAATTCTTTTTCCACTTCAATTTCAACGGGCAGACCGTGCGTATCCCAACCAGCTTTGCGCTCTACCCGGTACCCTTCCATTGTTTTGAGCCGGCAAACAAAATCTTTGATGGTTCGAGAGATAACGTGGTGGATGCCCGGTCTCCCATTGGCTGTTGGGGGGCCTTCATAAAAAATAAACGGCCGAGCGGGATCCCTACTTTCGATACTCTTTTCAAATATTTTGTTTTCTTCCCAATACTTTAGAATTTCTTTCTCTAAGGCAGGGAAATTTAATTGTGTAGATAGTTCTTTATACATTTAAAGGTACTGTCAAAATTTCCTTTTTAGATTACGAAACTTATTCTCCATCGACTCTGAATACCACGAATTCGACGATCATTCTGTCATTCAGAAGGAATCTTTTTTGAAATGTGCTCAAATCGAAATAGATTCTTACTGAATGACATGAACCCTCGCGTAACTGAGGTCTTGCATCCAGTTTGATATTCTCATTGAATATTTAACCTCGGCTCATAACCTTTCAATTACTCGCTTCATGAGCAAAGTTAGTTTCGGCTCAGCTTCTGCGGCCACTTTCAGAATCTCTTGTATGTTAACGGGTTTCAGAGCATCTGGCAAACAAGCGTCGGTAACAACCGAAAGGCCTAATACCCGCATAGAGCTATGGACCGCTACAATGACTTCCGGTATTGTGGACATACCGACCACATCTGCGCCAAGGGCCCGCAAAAATCTATATTCTGCGCGGGTTTCTAAACAGGGTCCACTCAACGCCACATAGACACCTTTCTGAATCTTGATTTTCTCCTCTAAGGCTATTTGTTCAGCCATTTCGATAAGTTCTTTTGTGTAGGGTTCCGACATGTCGGGAAATCGCGGGCCGAGGGCATCATCATTGACACCAATCAAAGGATTATCGCCGAAAAGATTTATGTGGTCTGTAATAATCATTATGTCGCCTGGAGCAAATAATGGATTCATGCCCCCACACGCATTGGAAACAAGAAGCGTTTGAGCCCCTAAATATTTCATGATCCGAACGGGAAAGGTAATCTGCTTCATCGAATAGCCTTCATAGTAATGAAAACGTCCCTGCATAGCCATCACTGATTTGTCGCCTATGGTACCAAAAATAAGACGTCCAGCATGGCTTTCAACGGTAGAAATTGGAAAATGAGGAATTTCATCATAAGAAATTACAGATTCCTTCTCTATTTCTTCCGCCAAAGCCCCGAGTCCCGTTCCTAAGATTATTCCAACTTCAGGCTTAATATTTGTTTTTTCACTTAATAATTTGCCTGCCTCTTCTATTCTTGCTCGTAATTCTTGCATCCAACCTCCAAACTCAAACTTGCTAATTAATTATTGTTGGGCTTGTTTTTTCTTTTTTCCAGTTCTTCCAAAAGTCTTTTTTTCTCTGCTTCTTGTTGTTGTCTAATTGTCTCTAACGCCTTCAATTCATCTTCCAGCTTTTGTTGTCTTAATTTTTCCTCTGTTAGTTTCTTAGCCGCATCTTTTTTCCTTTTCTCCTTGATAGCTTCGATAGCTTGATTTCTATCGCGATTTTTTCCGTGACCTGCAAATAAGATGGTTCCAATTAAGGTTCCTGTTCCAGTTGTTGCCCACAAAGCAGCATCGCCAGTTGAGCCATCCAAGCCGCGCTTAATAAGGGTTCCAAGGAAAAAACTTGCTCCGAAACTTAACGCCCCGCCGCCAACGGTATAAAGAGTAAAATTCTTATTAGTTTGGTATTTTTGTATCTCTTGCTCCGTTATTGGCTTCCTTGCCTCATCATAAACCGGTACTTTCTTTGCACACCCAACCATTACCATTCCAACAATGCACGCCGTGATTACAAGTTGCTTTTTCATGGTGACCTCCTTGTGTTGTAGTTTGGTTGCCATTATATTAAATTATGAGTTGGTCAGAGATGCGAGAGGATTTTTCCTTTTCCTCTTTTTTAGTATCATTGCTCTCCACACTTTGATCTTTGTCTTTCTTCCAAATTAAATCTGAGGTTGCTTCTAAAGGATGGCTTTCTTTTTCATCGTCACTTTCAGGAAGCGGTTCTTCTGGTAGCACATCTTCAATCCCTTCGAATTCTATCTTCTCCTGTTGAGCTTTTGGAGGCTTTGGATGATTAACACGACCTTTTTTATATTTTTCTTCATATTTATCGAAGCCTAGATCATCCAGTTCGAGAACGCCTATAAGTTCTATTTGTGACTCCAGCAAATGACGCAATCTTCGTGCAAAGGAATCCTTTTGTGCCTTCAATATCAACAATTCGTTTTTCATTTCAGCCAATTTTGTCTTAGCCTCTTCCAGTATTTTCTCTGCTTTCATTTCTGCCTCACGGACAATTAGCTCTGCTTCGCGCTCTGAATTTTCCCGTGATTCATTTATGCTTTGCTGAGCCGTTACCAAGGTCTCCTTAAGAGTTTTTTCAACATCTTGGTAATCTCTCAGTTGAGTCTGGAGTCTTAAATTCTCATCTGCAAGGTTATTCTTCTCCCGAAATAAGCTTTCATATTCGTCAGCAACCATTTCAAGAAATGTCTCTACCTCAACCGAATCAAAGCCTCTGATGGATTTCTTGAATTCTTGTTTCTTAATATCTAGCGGCGAAAGTTTCAATTGAACCACCTCCTAAAAATTAATATTATCCATCTATCGTTCTTATCTTAGTGAATAGGCCAAGTCTTGGAAAGTCCTAACAAGAAAAATCTCTACTATATACAATCCAAAAATCAAAATCATAGGGGAAATATCAAGGCCTCCCAAATAAGGAACATATCTCCGGATTCTGCTTAAAACGGGTTCGGTAACTCTAATCAAAAATTGGACAATTGGGCTACTTGGATCAGGATTCACCCATGATATCACCACCCGGATGATCACGATCCAGATGTAAAGGGTGATAACAATATCCAACAATCGAGCAAGTGCTAAGAACAAATTCGAAAAGATAAACATAATAACTTATTCCGGTCTTTCTCCAAAAATAGCCCTACCGATGCGCACCATGTTTGAGCCTTCTTCAATGGCGACTTCAAAATCATCTGTCATACCCATGGACAAAATACGCATCTGTACTCTATCAATCTCTTTATTCATCACTTCGTCCTTAAGATTCCTGAGCAGTTTGAAGCAGGGTCTTACATCTTCAGGATTTGGTGAGAATACACCTATGGTCATGAGACCTTCAATGTTCAATCGTGAAAAACTCGCAATCTCTTCAACGGCTGCAACCGTGTTATTTGGTAAAAAGCCGAATTTCGTTGCTTCACCCGACGTATTAACTTCAACAAGCACATCCACGGTCCGGCTCAACTTTTCAGCCTGACGTTGGATTTCCTGAGCCAAATGAATGCTGTCCACAGATTGGATCATATCAACAAACTGAAGCACTCGTTTAACTTTATTGGTTTGAAGATGTCCAACCATGTGCCACCGTACTTTTGACCCAATTGCTTGAAACTTCCGCCATGCTTCTTGAACTCGATTTTCCCCGATTATTTGAATACCTGATTCGATGGCTTCATTGATTCGAGCCACATCTACCGTCTTAGAAACCGCAACAATCTGTATTTCTTCGACTCTACGGCCAGACCTTTGGCAGGCCTTCTCAATCCTATCTTTTACTCTTCGTAAGTTTTCAGAAACATACATTTCAATTAAACATTAAATATAACTCAATAGCTTATAAAAATCAATAGAAATCTAGGGGCAAGATGATTATATTGGACAGAGATGTTTTTATCGAAATTGATTAGAATTAGCAGAAAACAACTCAAAGCTTTCCAGCCAAAACCACGGTTTTTTTGGCGGTTCTCAATAGACCGGCTTCTGCATTCAGAGCTTGTAGAAAAATGATATAAATTCCTATGCGAGCCTTTTGATTTTCATCGTCTTTGCCATCCCAGATGACCGAATTATGCGCGCCTGAAGGTCGATTGTTGGATAAAAAACGGATAAGTCTGCCTCGCACGTCGTATATTTTGATATTCACAACCGCAGTGGTAACCGGAAGCTCATAGCTGATAACAGCAAAATCATCCTTGCCATCGCCGTCGGGAGAAAAGGGATTGGGTTCTATGGTAAGAGTGGCATGAGAAGGTAAAACCTGAGTAAAGATGCTGTTTTGCGAAGCGGGCGTGCCGCCCTCAAAGGCCGCTGATGAACTCCAATTCAAACTGTCATGGGAGGCCAAGTCGGGATTAATTCTTTCAAGAGAAATGCCCCTATCTCCTCCCCAACTTTTCAAATAGTTGACGCGGTCTATGACTGTTCCGGTTAAATCGTAAAGCATAACACTATCAAAGTCATTATTTAGAGTTGGCCAGTCTTTTGACACAATCAAAGACCCGGGTGGCAAATGAAATAAATCCAAAATAGAGGAATCTTCCGCTAACACAAAGAAATCATTTGGACTAAGGAAAAAATCATCTCCAATGAAAGCAAGGTCATTGGAATCGGAATCAGAAATGGCCCAGTTTTTCAAATCGATTGTCTTAGAACTTCTATTGAAAACTTCTATCCATTCCGATTGACTGCTGAGAGGAGCATACATAATCTCATTAATGATGACACTGCTTTCTGAATATCCAACTAATAGCTGTTTTTGAGCCAAATTATTGGTGGTATCCCCATCTGCCGGAAACTCAATCCTCACCATAATAGTGTGGGCACCCGGCAATACATCGTCCCAACTGAGTGAAATTGCAAAAGAATCTCCGACGGACAGACTCTCGTCAAATTGAAAAGGCGGTGCTAACTCTTCGCCAAGTTCAGCTAAGGTATCACCATCCAAGTCTTCGAAATAAATGGCTTCGAAGCCCGTTGCTGGATTTAAGCCAACATTTCTTATTATAGACCTGATCAAGACATTCTCCCCTTCTCGAATTTTCGGGGGTGAAAAAGATATCTCCTCTGGTAAGATTGCAAGATCAAAATCAAAAGGTGATACGCTGTTAGTTCGACCAGGCGTACCAAAAAGCCCTTTAGAGTTTGCCCAATTGTCAGGGGTGTTTGGACCAACCAAGTCTATTTTTTCATCAGAAAAACCCGCGGCATTGCCCAGCGAGTAAGTATATTCAGAAACCACCTCTGCGTTAGAATCAATTAATGATACGGTTTCAGGACTTGAATTTGATAATCCTCTGCTGCCGAAAGTGCTGTTATCGATAGTAATAATCAAAGCTTCTTCTGGAATAAGGTCATCGTAGGTATCGGAATTGCCAAAATATGAAAGATCAAGAATAATGGCGAATTGCCCAGGCTTCAAAATCAATCCATCATTCAATTCAACAATATTATCAACACTAAAGCCGTCGCTTATCTGCCAACCTTCAAGATTTACAGAATCAAAATCTGATAAATTTACGATCTCGATAAATTCATCATGAGAATCACTGCCAAGTGCATCAAACATAATTTCGGACAGAACCACCTGAGCCTGCACGGTTGAAATCGATAGGCAAAAGCTTAAGAAAAGAATTAGGATTACCATTTACTTCATCAATTTGAATTATTTTGAAAGCAACAAAAAAGCGCCTTGGGTAATTCCTACTCAAGACGCTTACTGAATCTATCTTAAACGACTTCCAATAGCCGCTAGCGACTGTCCAAAAAGAGTGCTGTCATTGCGAGCGCAGGGAAGCACTCTCCAGATTTTGTGCCTAAATTGGGAGATTGCTTCGTCACTTTCGCTCCTCGCAAAGACATTTTTCGGCCCTTTTGAACAGCCCCTTAGGAGTTGTTCGGCATAACAAGACCCTAACCTTTTGGAAAAAGGTCAGGGTCTAATGGAGCTTCTAAGAAAATCAATTTAGAATATATCTTAAAGGATCGGTTTCCTTCCCTTCCTGTATGACTTCATAATGGAGATGCGGTCCCGTGGCTAGTCCAGTGTCTCCGACTAAACCTATGGGTGTCCACCTATCTACTTTTTGACCCTTTCTGACTAATATCTTTGACAGGTGGCCATACCTAGTTTTAAAATCAAAGCCGTGATTGATTACCACTTGTTTACCATATCCTTTATTCAGCGTGTACTTTGTCACAACTTTTTCCACCACCCCGGCAGCCGTAGCAAATACTTCGGTACCTCTTTCTGCAGCTATGTCAATACCATCATGATGTTGAATCCTTTCGGTTAAGGGATGAAGACGGAAGCCGAATTTATCTCGAATCAGACCGCCTATAAGCGGTCTGATCGAGGGGGTGTGTTTGATAATTTTTTTGTTTTCTTCTAATTTGTTTCTTATCTCTTCACGACTAAGTACGGTTAAGTGAACTCTCCTTTCTAGTTTATCAATGAGTTCCTGATATTGATAAACCTGCTCCCCAATTTCATTTGGAACCGTGGGCAAATTGTAATTTACCTCCACGAATCCCCCTACCCCAACATCCCTAGTGTCGGAATCGATTGTTGGGAGAGATGCGATTATCCTGAGGTCATCATCTTCTTTTTCCAGCTCTTCAATCCGAGCTTCGATTTTCGTCACCTGATTAACCATGTCCGATAATCGTGCTTTCAGAAGCTTATTAAGTTTGGAAAGGGATGCAATTTCCATGCTCTGATAAAAGTCGGTAAACAGCGAGATAGATATGGCAGCAAGAAAGAGTAAAACGACAAAAGTAGTAAGAAGAATCGAGAAGAATTTCCCCCATGACAGTTCTACTTGTTTCGCCACAGAATCCTGAGTCGAAAAATAGATTATCTTAACCTTTTTGTTTTGCATTTTTGAGGCCCTTCCTCCTTTAGTGAGGTAGAAATTTTACACTAACGCCGATACCCATTTAACTGAACAGATTCTTCAACTCTCAAAAAATAACAATCCCTTTGTCATTTGGATAGAATGATAAATTGTTTCCTCTATAAAAGGTAGGACATCCTGCAACAGCTAACTCTTAAAATAATGTAATAAAATAATATAACTTTGTCAAGAAAAAAATACTTAGCGACGCTAAACCTCAGTGATGGTTAGGGAGTTGCTCCCGCTTGCTGCGAAATCGGTCGATTTTTCTGTCAGTGACAAGGAATCTTTTTTGAGATGTACTCAAATCGAAAAAGATTCTTACTGAATGACATGAACAGTCTTTAATTGATTAATTTATTTAAAATTAGCTTCAAAAATTGTGCCACGAATATGAAGTCAAAAAATTAGCCACTTATTATTCTATAAAAATCAATAACCTAAAATTAGTCAATGCTGCAATTCTACCCTTCATGTTATTTAAGTTTCCACTAAATTGCCTATAATCCGACCCATAGGAAAAACAATGCCTAATTCATTCCTAATATAATTCTATTAATATCCGCACGTTAATCAGTGTCTTATTTCCGCCCCCCCTAAACCCATTCAGCCGATTGCTACGGAATCTTAATATCCCTTCAATTTAGACTGCCCGATGATCAAATTAAACTAACTCAACCTAAATAGCCTCGCAAAGGTTTACTTTTGGAAGCATGTCGAAGCCTTTTTATGGCTTTCTCTTTAATCTGTCTAACTCTTTCTCGTGTAAGGCCGAAACGTTCGCCGATTTCTTCTAAAGTAAGCGGATGCTCTTGTCCCAAACCAAAATAGAGCTTTACAACTTCGGCTTCTCTTCTAGTTAAGCGACCTAATGCCCTTTCTATTTCAATCTTTAGCGACTCATTTATGAGTAAATAATCTGGGGAAGGCAATTCCTCACTTTCCAATACATCCAGCAGCCGACTCTCTGCGTCTCGATTAAAGGGAGCATCGAGGGATATGTGTTTCCCAGACATCCTCAGGGTATCATCCACTTCAAAAGCGGACATTTCAAGTTCTTCAGCGATTTCGGTAGGCGAAGGTTCACGCTCGAATTCCTGCTCCAGCGAACTGAAGGCTTTGCCTATTTTGTTGATAGCTCCAACGCGATTTAATGGCAGGCGCACCACCCGAGATTGCTCAGCCAATGCCTGAAGTATAGATTGTCGTATCCACCACACCGCATATGAAATAAATTTGAATCCTCGCGTGACATCGAATCTATATGCGGCTTTTATAAGTCCGAGATTCCCCTCATTTATTAAATCTCCCAATGACAGACCCTGATTCTGATACTGCTTAGCGACACTTACCACGAATCTCAAATTTGCTTTTGTGAGCCTTTCAAGTGCACCCTGACTGCCATTCTTAACTTGTTTAGCAAGTTCAATTTCTTCTTCTTGTGATAAAAGAGGAACTTCACTTATCTCTTGTAAATATTTTTCCAAAGACTGCTCTGAACGATTATTTCTACCTAATATACTCTTGGACACTAAACACTTCCTTCTTATCTAATTGAAAGGGACAGACTCTCTAACATTTTAAGAAATTTAATTATAATGCTCTGGAGCATTCTCGGATTTACAACATAAAAGCAGAATTATTTATTAGAAGAATAATAATGTTAAGGGCAACATGACATTAGCTGTTAAATAATCTTAAAACAAAGGTAAGTTACGGCAGTGAATTTAAGAAGTGTCATCTATTTTTGCAAATATAAAGATTTTTTATAAAGTTGTCAATATTTTAATTATTAAATCAAAATTTTCTTACCAAGCCCGATCAAGCATGCTCGGCTCTACAACATAATACAAGAACTTAATTTGATTAAACATTGCATTTTCAATAAATTTTCGTATCTTGAAAATCTAAGAGACTACCAAAGGACAACAAACAGATATGGAGAACCTCAAGTTTTCAAATATTCATCAAACCTCTTAAGCTGATTTTTTAAGAACGAATAAACGTAACTATTCAGGCTGTCATTCTGGAAGAATCTTTTCTGAATCAACGACCGAATGAACCTTGTTTACTTCGTGCTAAGATTTACAAAGATTCCTACGGAATGACAGGGCAGCCTGAATAGTTACGAATAAACAATCATGATTTTGAACGGGAAGTAGAGGAATTCTCATGCTCAGCGCTTATAAAAAATTCCTTTTCAGTTTTGTCATGCTTTTCTTGTTAAAGGTTCCAATTATTGCGCAAGAACTGATACCGGCAAGAACAGATTCTCTCATTCAAATTGGGATCCGACATACCATTGAACAGTGTTATGATAAAGCCGAAGCCATTTTTGTAAAGATTGAAGAAGAGATGCCTGAAAGTCCAGTGGGCTACTTCTTTCATGCGGCGTCGTTACAATCGAAGATGATGGACTACGAAATCTACGATGGAGAAAACGAATTTTTATTACTGGTGGATAAATCTATTAGATTTTCTAAAAAACATCTTAAGAAGAGACCAAAGGACGCGTGGGGGTACTTTTTTATGGGAGGAGGCTTTGGCTATCTGGCCTTTTATCAGGCTAAACAGGAAAAATTTATAGCAGCCTTTCAAAATGGTCTGAGGAGTGTCAAAGCCTTGGAGTGGGCCGTCAAATTGGACAGTACTCTGTACGATGTGTATCTGGGACTTGGGACGTATAAGTATTACCGGAGTAAGTTCAGCCGTTATCTTACTTGGCTCCCTTTTGTAAGAGATGAACGTGCAATGGGAATTGACATGATTAGAACCGCCATTAAGAAAAGTAAATATTCTCGACATGCTGCGTTGAATGGATATTGTTGGATTTCCATTGCAGAAGGCAACATAACTGAAGCTTGGCAGTTGGTAATAAATGTCTTGGAAGAGTTTCCTGAAAGCCGCGTGTTCCTTTGGTGTGCGGCTGAAATTGCTACAAAACTCAATCGCTGGGAAGAAGCACTTGCTTTTTATGCCAAGATTTTAGATTCTTTAGAAAAACAAAATGTCCTTTCTCCGTATAATGAATTTGAGTGCCGAAGGCGTATGGCACAAATATATTTTCAAATCATGGACACCCAGAAAGCTCTGGAAGAATGTGATAAAACCTTTAGCATCACGATGAATAGAAAAGCCAAAAAAAGGCTGGCCAGCAAACTGAAGAATTTCCAAAAACTTTGTAACGAACACTCACGTGAATTATTGAAGCAAAGCACGAATTAAAGGTCAAGGAAATTCATTGACATTTGAGTGGGAAATGGTTACTTTA
>JBHIAW010000032.1:0-21356 GCA_046758765.1 bacterium | reverse complement strand
AGTAGGTCAATTATGGTCGTAGACCTAATTGACAAATGAATCTCAAGACAACTTTAGAAATGAAGGACATTATATTAAGACAAAAAGCTCTTGATTCTTGAGCAACATTTGTTTATATTTGGTTTCATCTTGGGAAATTTATTTCGTTGAACCAACGACACTATTCTTGTAATCGACTAAATAGAAATGAGATATTCTGAAAATTCCTATAATCTCTGGCTCCATCGCTTCGCCAAACTGGTGGTTGGAGCTACGTTTATTTTGATTTTCATCGGAGGGTTGGTTACTAGCACAGGTTCTGGGTTGGCCGTGCCAGATTGGCCAACTACCTACGGCCGTTTTATGTTCTCGTTTCCATTTTCTCAAATGGTGGGTG
Source organism: bacterium (assembly GCA_046758765.1). Taxonomy (GTDB): domain Bacteria; phylum Zhuqueibacterota; class Zhuqueibacteria; order Oceanimicrobiales; family Oceanimicrobiaceae; genus JBHIAW01. The sequence goes on along the minus strand of JBHIAW010000032.1, from coordinate 20,980 downwards.
GCATTCTCTATGAACACGGACATCGCATGGTCGCAACATTCGTGGGATTTCTAACGGTGATCTTAACCATTTGGCTTTGGATCAAAGAGCCACGCCGTTGGGTCAGATGGCTTGGAGTTGGTGCTTTGTTTGCTGTTATCTTACAAGGAGTGCTGGGGGGTGTCACAGTGCTCTTCGAGCTTCCTACTCCTGTTTCCGTTGCTCATGGCTGCATAGCACAAGCTTTTTTCTGTATGACAATTGGCTTGGCCATGTTTACCTCTAAAGAATGGCTAAGCAGCAGAGCTAATATTATGGATTCTGGAAAGGCTTCCTTGCAAACTTTGACTTTAATTACAACCGCAGTGATTTTTGCACAACTAATTCTTGGGGCCATTATGCGCCACATGGGGGCCGGACTGGCTATTCCTGATTTCCCGCTTTCATTTGGAAAAATTGTCCCCCCTCTCATCTCGCAACAGATTGCTGTAAATTTTCTCCATCGTGTTGGCGCTTTAGTCGTTAGTATTTTCATTATATGGACTCTCATTCATATACTCAGATTTCATAAAGAAGAACAAAGGCTCTCACGACCTGTCTTATTATTATTTGGGACTTTAATTATCCAAATTATCTTAGCGGCCATCACCATTTGGACGAAAAAAGCTGTCATTCCGACCACGGGCCATGTGACTATGGGGGCGCTTATTTTGGGCATGAGTTTGTTTCTAACCCTCAGATCCTATCGATCTGTAGAAATAGTTCCACACGGTCATATCTTAACTGAACAAGCTACAACTTGAAAAATGATGAAGAAATACAAATCATTAGCCAAATTATCGGATTATGTTGAACTCACCAAGCCAGGCGTCACGTTCATGGTTTTGTTCTCAACCGTGGCAGGCTTCTATTTGGGTTCTCAAAAATCCTTAGATTTCTTATTGTTATTCAATACCTTACTTGGCACCTGTTTAGTGGCAGGAGGTACCAATGCTTTAAACCAGCTCATCGAGCGGGAAAATGACGCCCGCATGAAACGCACCAGAAAGCGTCCCTTACCTGCTGGCAGACTGCAACCGAGGCAAGCACAGTTTTTCGCAACCATAATCTCGACGACGGGTATTCTTTATCTTTGCTCCTTCGTCAATCTATTGACGGGTTTTTTAGCTGCACTAACTTTAGGAAGCTATGTTTTCATTTATACACCCTTGAAGAGCAAAACTTCTTTCTCAACTGTCGTCGGAGCTGTGCCGGGTGCCATTCCACCAGTGGGGGGATGGGCGGCGGCGCGCGGTGATATCGGACTGGAAGCCGGGGTTCTTTTCGCCATTCTATTTTTTTGGCAAATCCCTCACTTTTTGGCCATCGCTTGGATATATCGAGCCGATTACACCCGGGCTAAATTCCCAGTCCTACCAGTGATTGACAGAAAGGGCACAGTAACAAGTATGCATATAATTGCCAATTGCCTGGCGCTTTTGTCGGTGAGTTTACTCCCTACGCTTTTCGGATTAGCGGGCAATATTTATTTTGTGGGCGCTTTACTCCTGGGACTAGGATTCTTGGCTTCAGGGATGCGGGTGGCCATCTCAAAATCAAATTCTTGTGCAAGAAGTGTACTTCATGCTTCAATAATTTATCTGCCGGTGCTTTTAGCTTTAATGTCTTTTGATAAGAGCGGTTTATGATTTATGAGTTTGATTAGGATTATGAGAGATGTTCAAAAACAAAAGGTGGCATTACAAAGGGCTTTCTGGATACTTTTAGTCTTATTTTTGATAACTGTCGTAGCAGCATTTGCGATCACCTGGCGCATGAGATACAGCATGCAGGCTAATCTCAGGCTTCCGGTCTACGGCACCGTGCCTGATTTCACCATGACAGAACGCAATGGTGATGCTTTTGGCCTAAAAGACTTGAAGGGCAAAATCTGGGTAGCCGATTTCATCTTTACGAGTTGTGCCGGCACCTGTCCTATCATGGCAGCAAATATGGCTAAACTACAAACGGCGCTTCAGAAGGAATGGGATGTGAAATTAGTTTCGATCTCGGTTGACCCTGAGCGGGATACGCCTGATATTTTGTCAAAGTATGCGAATACCTTCGGGGCTGAAACCGGGCGCTGGTTTTTTGTTACGGGCTCGCCCAAGGAAATTATTCACCTGGCCAACGAAGGCTTTCATCTAAGCGCTGGTCAATTGCCGCCTGAAGATTCTCTACAATCAGAACTTGGTCCGGTAACTCACAGCATAAGATTTGCCTTGATCGATCAGGGGGGCCAAATTCGGGGGTATTATGACGGTACCGCAGACGAATCGGTTCAAGCTTTGATCCGAGACATCAAAATCTTGCACAAAAGAGACGATACGTGATTTCGATTTCAGATTTACCCACCATTAATGCCACATTAAACAGCCTGAGCACCGTGCTGCTGAGTATAGGATATTATTTCATCCGGCAGAAAAAAATAACCGCTCACAAAATTTGCATGCTTTCCGCTTTCAGCGCCTCAATTCTGTTCTTAATCTCGTATCTTATCTATCACTACAACGTTGGCTCAAAGCCTTTTACAGGACAGGGCTGGATTCGTCCGGTTTATTTTACCATCTTGACCAGTCACACTATCTTAGCTGTGGTTATCGTGCCAATGGCCGTCATTACCTTAAGTCGTGCCCTCAAGCAACGCTTCGCCAAACACAAAAAGATCGCCCGCTGGACTCTGCCTATTTGGTTGTATGTTTCGGTTACGGGCGTCACCGTTTATTTGATGCTTTATCAATTGTATTAAGCTACAAATGCATGCCACAGTAATACCTAACGTAGCACAAGGCTACAAACAAAAATTTTGTTAAAAAAACAAAGTTTTTCGGGATAATAGAATAAACACACAGGTCTCTCAGATCTCGAGGATTGAATCTTCGTTCCATTCTAGCCTAAATGTATGTTCCATACCCAACTTAAATCCCTTCAAGAGGAATGTTGTAATGATAGAAGGTGGAGAAATCGCAAGACAAGCAAGGTACTTAGTGAATAAAGTTCAGGTAATTTTCACGATGCATCACCTCAAAGCTAGCATCTGGATAATGTATCAGCCAGTCAGTGGGAATTTTTATGTGGAGATTTTGCCATTTGATCTCATAGCCAAATAGTTGCCCTTCCCGTTCTTCCACTAAATCGATTTCTTTCTTATCATAAGTTCGCCAGAAATAAAAATTGGTCGTTTGACGTAAGTATTCTTGACGTTTCATGCGCTCGGTGATAACATAGTTCTCCCACAGTTCGCCCAAATCATTGCGAATGGCAATTGGATTAAAATTCCCGATCAATGCATTACGAATGCCATTATCATAAAAGAAGCAACGTTGATTTTTGGTAATCTCCTTGCGCAAATTCCGACTAAATCCACTTAATCGGTAAATAACAAAAACTTTCTCTAATAAATCCAAATACCGTTCCACCGTGTTTTTACTCATTCCCAAGTGGGTTCCCAATTCATTAAAAGAGACTTCCTTACCAATTTGAAAAGCCAGCAATTGCAACAAGCGTACCAATTTATTGGAATGGCGTATGCCTTCCAACTCCAATATATCTTTAAAAAGGTAAGACGCGACCAATTCTCGCAAGTATGCTTCACGGTTTTTATTGTCGCGCATGATGACAACTTCCGGACAGGAACCATAGAGAAGCCGGGATTCCAGATTAGCTTCTGTTTCATGACGTTTTTCAATTTGTGAAATTTCCATCTGTGCTAATGGGAATAGCTTAAGAACAAACTTTCTGCCAGTTAAAGGCTCGCCGACATCCTTTGCCAGGTCAAAAGAAGACGAACCGGTAGCGATGACTTTTATATTAGAAATGTGATCGACTATAAGCTTAAGATTCAATCCGATTTTTTCGACATATGGTGCTTCATCCACTACCAACAGTGTATGGTCTCCAACAAAATCCTTCAATTTGTTCACCGATTGGCTTTCTAAATACTGCCGGACGACTATGTCGTCACCATTCACAAACAGCACTTTCTCAGCTCCCATCAAAGCGCTTTCAGTCATCATTTCCAAAAATTTCTTAACCAGAGTGGTCTTTCCGACGCGGCGCGCACCATATAACACTACCACTTTTCCTGGAGCGATCAATTGACATAGATTTTCAATTTGTTTTTGCGCTATATACATTAGCAAATTATTTTAAAATATTGTCAATAAACTGACTAAATTTAGCAAAATTTCGTCAATATGCAAAGGAATTTTAGAAAAATTCGGTTGGACAGCGACTATGAGGAAATCCTTGAATCCTTAGCAGATAATGGCATCCGAGGCGGTGCTACCTATGATGCCTTAATTGCTCATGCTGCATTCAAAGCACAAGTGGATAAACTGCTTACCTTCAATACTAATTTATATTTACTATTCTTAAATAGTCAAAAGCCCTCCTACTCTCGAAAGGACCCTGACTTTTGCAGTAAAAATGAAGGAGACGGTTTGGCTCACTTCGAGCATTTTTTAATCTTCATAAAGCAAGCTTAGCAAAAGCTGACCAACTTGGGTCAAACTCTCTGGACTGCATTTGTCGGGCGTGTCCCCCAAGGTGTGCCAGTAATCATAGTCAAAATCAATGATGTTTATACATGGAATGCCTACTTGAAGGAGTGGTAGATGGTCATCGGTCACTTCATAGCCAGCGGTTGGAATAAAAGCTGGTAGATTCAAACTCTGGGCTCTGTTCCATACTTTTTCAACTATTTGTGGCGCATAGGCCACCGAATTCTCTTCCTGATATATTTGAAGGTCTTTGTCGCCTACCATATCTACAAGAATACCGTAAAGAGGACGATACTGGAAATCCTTGTTTTTTGCAAAATATTGGGACCCTAAAGCATACGAATTTGTCTGACCAGATAAGCCAGCATCTTCGCCATCGAAGAAAATTATATCGACGCCAAATTTTGGTTCAGCAATTTGGATATTTCTTGCGACTTCTAACAAGATCGCTACCCCCGAGGCTCCATCGTTCGCACCTATGATAGGTCTATCGCGATTTTGCAATTCTGGGTCTTGGTCCGCCCAAGGTCTCGTATCCCAATGGGCACATAGTAAGATTCTATTTTCTTTTTCCAGACCAAAGCTAGCGATAATATTCGTCATAGTAACAGTTTTATTGATTCGTGGTAAATTTTGCAGGAAAGGTTGGCGAATCACTTTTGCACCAAACCGCTGCAATTCTCTGGTGATAAAATCTAAACATTCACGATGAGGTTTTGTGCCAGGGACCCGCGGACCAAATTCGCACTGTTTTACTAAATATTGATAAGCTTGCTCGCCGTTAAAAGTAGGTAGGGAAGCAGTCCGACTATTACCACAAGAAATGGTTGCAAAAACAATGACGAGATTAGTGCACAGCGAAAACACAGGTGATGGTAATCTGATCTTTTCCTCTCCTCTTTATCAATTTAAAACGTACTATCTACCTCGTATGGCGATGTTTATATCTAGGCCAAATTCCTGAATGGAGGTGGTACCTAAGCGTTTGCTTTTGTTTCTGCCAATTTCGAGAAAGGCCCCACCGCGTACCTGGTTGCTGAAAGAATAAGTTAGGCTTGGTCTCAACGACCAGCGTTGAGTCCGATCCTGCTCGTCAAATTGGCTTGAGCTATCATCCTGACCAATTCTTTGTTCGGTCACCACTGTGCTCGCTGTAAATGCAAATGTAAAGTCTACCCTATTATTTAACGAGGCTTTATTAAGAGGCCAAATAGGTATACGAAAACCAGAACGTTTGGAGTAATTGGCTGAAATGGTAATATCCGTATTTGTAGAACGACGAGCCCCGATCCCACCAGCTAAACTTCGGCTCAACGTCCGCGATCTATTAACTTGAATATTTCCTGTAATGCCGTTCTTAAAAGTTAAATCAATTTTCCCCAATGGTCGAAAATTTGATGTAATATTTTCTTGAGTTTTATTCTCTGCTGTTCCACTCCAGGTGATGTCTTTTTGACCTGAAAAATTGTGACTAAAAGAGACACTGTTTAATAACTTACTAAACAAAGGCAGTTTCTCTAAGCCAGTAATTCTCACCGTCCACTCCGGAAACGGCATATCGAATTTTCCCACTCTTAGCCAACTGTCAGAGCTGCTTCCCGAAATAGATGTGGATTCGTTTTGCTGATTACTATGTTGAAATCTAAGTCCAACATCGAAAAAACGACCAAAAGCTATGCCTGAGTCTATGGTGTAAGTGGTATTATCACTTAAAGTAATGCTGTTCGTACTGAGGCTTGAATCCGTTGCAACGCTGGTAGTATCGGAGAAACCTAATTGAAATGCCAAACTAGGCATCTTGTCAGCAGCTAAGCCCAGATGAGTGATATTTTTGCGTTGCGAGTAATTAAAAGTAATGTCTTTAAATTTTGATAGTAAACTTCCAAAGGCTTTTAACGGATTTAGAGAGATACCTCCTTTCTTTTCGTCTTGAAATCTTAAGAATTCATTTTTCCCCTGCTCGGTGTCCCTATCGCCTGGACGCTCTCGGCCACCTGGACGAGGCCGCCTACCTCCCTTTCCTCGGTCTTCTTTACCAGAGCCAAATATAGATTTCGCAAACTGCTGAAGCCTCAAAGTAAATTGAGCTGATTTGTTACTGCTCATCCGAGCGCTTCTTCCAGTTGTTCGCTGTTGAATATTATTATTAAACGTGTAATTCGAAGAATAGTTGAAATTGTTATTTAACCAACTGAATATACGTGGCCTATATCGAGTGGCAAATGACTGGGTAATTCTAATATCTTGATAGTTGCCCTTAAAAAAATCCAGAAAGTCAGAATCTTTCATATCCGCAGTATTGGATCGGCTGAAGTCAACGTCCAAATTTTCAAATATTTTCATATTGCTGCGAACACTTCGAACTAAATTAAATACTTCCGTTTCAGAAACAGGCGCGTCCTGATCTGAATTCTGTATCCGATTTTGAAAACGGCGATCATTTTTCGTGCCGTTTACTTTGAAAGAGACATTTTGTGGCGTGTAATAGAATTTTGTGTCTTTCAATTTCTTAATCAACGGCAGATTGGGTAACCAGCCAAGGGGCGAAAAATAATTGTTTCTACCAAAATCTATACCATAATCAATGTTACCAGACCAGTTACGCGTATCTGAAAACCTGATGGTTGGGTTTTCCGAATGGTTCTCTGACCGCCCAATGTTAAAAGAAATCTTATCAATGGTATGTTTTATAAAGAAATTGTTAGACTTGGCCATTCTGCGAAATGAAATGTTAAATCCTTTCTGTCTGCTCAAAGTTCTAATGGAATCTAACTCCGCACCCTTAACATCATCGGTAACTTCCCGGTCTTGACCGGGAAAATATTTTGGAGTGGAATTACTCTGTCTAAAATTTAAACTCAAAGGCATAGAAACCCCCCAAGATTGGGGTAGCAATTTATCTAAATTAATATTGGCATTTAAACTCCCACTCAATCTGTTATTGCCGGTTCCAAAACGAGTGGCAACATTATGGAAGTCTGCATCTGATCGCTCAATTTCACCATTAATACTGGCAAAATCGGCAATCTTCATGTCGGCTTTAAAACGCATCGCCATACCTTTATCTCGCTGAACATCTGACAGCCTAAGTTCATTGAACCAAACCTCACCCCTAAACATCTGACCACTAGGATTTAGATTTGAAATGCCCAAAATTAGGGTCTTAACATTGGTAAGTGAAGGGCTGCCTCTTACACTTATAGACTTCGTTGTATCTTCAGGGAACTGGTAAGTATAGACGCCCGTGGTGCTATCAGGTTCGACCCGGTCTTTAATGGTGGTAAAATCTTGTAGCAGTACGTCCATGTGATTTTTCTCATTCCAGCCCATAAATACCTTTCCCCGGTATTCGTAGTAGTTGTTCTTATCAGCGCCAAAACGGAAAAAGAATTCAATATCAGTTACATCATCTCCGATGAGTGTGCTGTTAGTATCCCCGTGAACAAACATCTTTATTCTGTCGTAGTGAATATAGTTTTCCCCCTGGAAAAGACTTTTTTGCGCAATACCGGTGAATCCACTTTCAAGATTGTTAGCTTTTAAGACCAATGACTGTTCTCTGGCTCTGACACCTGTCACCCGGTCTTCTTCTCCTTGAACTCCAATCTTATCTAAAGTTAGTTCATATTCAGGATTGTCGTGGGTGTTCACAACAGCGACCGTAACAGTCGTATCATTGGGGGCATTCGGAAGCTCCAAATCATCTTGGGTAACGCCAAGTTGTTTCCAATCATTACCTACAAGACTTATTTCAGCTATACTAATTTCAATGAAATCTCCGGTAGTTACGGTTGTTACACTATCCACCCAGATTCGTACAAATTCAATCTGAGTTAGAGAAGGCCGCCCTTCTGTACTTGTGGTGTCTTCAATGGGAATACGAAAAAGAAACCAATCCCTATCTGGATTACCCCCCACTATTAGAGGATGGTCTTTACGCAGAGCGAATGAATAATGGAAATAAGAGTTGTTACGATCCAATGAACCGTTACCGTTTATGTCTTCAGTGTCAGGTATGCGTCCCCCTTCGTCATTCTGATTATTCTCGGTACCAATTATAGAACCGCTCTCTTGGACATAGGTGTACGGATCAGATTCAGTGTAAAACCAGTCATCATAACTCCAAGGTTCATCTGCGTCTTTTGTAGTGTCACCATCAATATCCCAGAAATCATACGGCACGTCTTCAATTCTTCTTCCTGCAAAATCAATACGTGAGAAATTTAATGTTGGCGGATCTGGTTTAGCAAATCCATCTATACCCACATCCTCATCGTCGTCTAAGATTCCATCGCGAATACCATTGACCCTTTTATCTTCGGTGCTTAACTCACGGTCCGGAATCACATCTTCGGAAATTTGGCCAAGATCGATGTGAAATCTGCCTGAGGTATTTCCCCGAAGCTGAACCATGATTTCGATAAACTTAGTTTGAGTTTGATCGAAAAAGCCTGGGGACAGGGCGCGCATAATGCCGCCCCAGGAATTTTCATCTTGAGGATATAACCTAAAAGTTAAAACATGGACCCGATTGGGCACATTTGGATTAACCTCTCGTTTTGGATAAATTTCCTTAACAGGCACTTGCCCAAATGGATTATACCAAATATAATTGCTCATATTTGTAAAATCATGGATACTGTCGGCTGGAGCGGAAGCCTGCGTCCAATTCCTTCGAAGAATGCCTAGATTTACCGTTTTCTTAGAGCCCTCAAAATCATCAATATAGGCAACCCCTCGTTTGTCACCTGTATTCCGGCTGTTTAAAGTATTAGGTGTGGGCAAAACTTGAGCAATTTCTCCCTCAAAGTTAAGAAAGGTTTCTCCTTTAGCTCGAACAAAAGGAAGGGCATCAAAAAGGTTTCCAAAAAAATTCGGTTTAAATTTAAGCCGGGTATTGACGTCCCAGACCACATTCTTCATGGGTCCCCGGCCTACACGAACTTTGCGATCCAGAGTCGTTTCATTCAAATAAAGAACAGTACCCCCCAAAAAAGAGCCCCCGCCTAAATCATACTCGGCACGGGTGCCCAAAATTGTTTTTTTCTCCAATTGAAAAAGCTGGTTTTTTTCGTAGGTGATGTCCAAATTTGCCGCGGGACTGAGGGCCTGCTCATTTAGTATGGTTAAAGTCCCAGAAAAATAGTCTATATTGTAATCGAGGCCTTTTTTGAGAGCTTGGCCGTCGAGAGTGACGACCTCTGAACCTTCAATTACATTAAAACCTAAATTGTAATTTGCGCTCCTATTTTTGGTTTTTACTTGCAGATAAAATTTGCTCTGGGCGTTTATAACACTTTGAACAGTTGTATCATAAATTGCTTTGGTTCTCAACTCATCGGGTAATCTAATTTCCTGTTCCACGCCGTTCTTTATTATTCCTACTGGATCAAATGGCCTTAAATCAGGAAAATGTATCTCTCCGCTCGCAAGATTGAGAATGTTGTTGTCAAAGTCAATAACCCCGTCCGGATTCAGGCCACCACTCTGGTCTTTTGTGTCCAGTCCAAAAACCTCAAGCCAACGGCGTCCCTGGCTGTCAGTTTCTTGATCGGGCCCAGAGGGCGGATCATAGAAGATTTTAACTTCAAATCCTTCTGGATCGATATTCCGACTACCCAAATAGTAAACATGTTTCCACGCCAAGTCCCAAGTTTTATGGGAAGGAATCTGCCCGTCGGTTTTAATCAATTTCAGAATGACGGTATCAGAGTCTAAATTTCCAACCGTTTCATTTGCGGTTTTATACCACACAGCCAGAATGTCATTATCTCCGATTGGTGTGAACAATCGGATGTAACCCAATTCGTTTTCGACATAATATTCGCTCTTCTCCAAGCGAATGAAATAGCCAAGCTCTACTTCCCCGGGCTTGGTTGTAGATGTGTCAAGGTTGGCAGCCGTAGGGTCTAAAACGGCCCAACCGCGAATGCTTTCAGATTTAGTGTCGTTGTTAGGGGCTGCTATGAAGACCTCGATTGAATCCTTTAGAATAGGACTGACAAAATTCTGCAACTCATGATTCCCGTGTTCATCAAAATAACGGTATTGTTCACGATACGCGAAATCCAGGAAAAAATAAGTATCGTCCAAATACCGGTGGTCTGGAATTTTCTGTGAGCCCTCTGTGGCCCCGCCCGTCAATGTGAGCTTTTGACTCTCTCCTTTTTCCTGACTGGCTATGGTAGTGATGTTTAGATTTCCTAAAACCATTTGACTCTTAATGCCAAATAAACCGGAATTTTTTCCACTAAATGTCACATACCGAGTGCCGGGCAAAGATAGGGAAATATTTCCAGCCTCAAGTCTCTGAATAATCTCATCATCATAGCCTTGATAATTGAGCCTCACATTGTTATCAAAATCAAAGGCGCGCTCACTGTCCTGGTCTACATTAACCGTTACCTTATCTCCAATCTTGCCGGTTACTGTGAATCTCTGAATCTGCTGCATTTTAAAGTTGGTACTGGCGCCTTGCGTAATAGCGGTTCTTACCTCACTGCGATCCTCACGCCTAAGCCCTGCTTGAATTCTAATATCACCGGTCACATTTAGTCCCACAGTCGAACCCCCAAATATCTTTTTAAACGCCCCGCTTCGTATCTTGACCGGGATATCTAAGTTTATTCCACCTGCACCCTTTGCGCTGCCTTTAGTCGATTCAAATTGGCTAACCACATGCTCCTGCCAAGAATTTTTCATCTCCTGAAGCTGAATCAGTTCTCGATATTGCTGAAAGGTTAGGATAGTAGGCTGGCGCACATCGCTCTGCAGTACTACATCTCTGACAATCACGAAGGAATTAGGCGACTCTATCTCGACCTTATGTTGAACGTTGTTGAATAATCTGGCTGTTGTTCCTGGAACATAACCATGTATGCAAAATACAGCGGGATTGTTGGTATTGATAGTAAAGTTAGGAGGAGTACCATCCGAAGGGAGTTTAAGTCCAAGAGCACTCGCAGGCCTTGAACTCGCAGAGCCAATGCTCTCGGATGTAAGACCCAGCAATATCGAAGAGCTTATTAAGCAGATTAATAAGTTTCTCGAAGTGTAATATTTTTTTAGACTCATTTCCCGGAAGTGCGAGTGCTTCAAACCAACTAACAACAATAGGTGAACTATCGAATAAACGGTAATTTGTAGAACTAGTTTATTAGAAACTTAGACTCGATAACAACTACTCGATACTGCCTCCCGGGGAAAAATTAATGTAACTGTTGCACTGGCAAAAGCTTATCTGTGCAACGATTGGATTCTTGGATATGATTTTTGATACAAACAAACCCAAATTAAACATTATAAATAAAAATTGCAAGCAAAAATTGAAATTCAGAAATGCAAAATCCACTTGATAAAATAAAGCCCGATACTTATATTTTATGGTTGGAATTTCCTTGAAGGCGTCGCCGAAGAGCCAAGAATTGCTCGTGAAGGCTGGTTTGCCTATTCCGAGATTCGTTATACTGGTTCTACACGAAAATTGCAGCCTATGTTCCAAGTTATTTTTTTTAACTCTGGGCTAAGACGCCCACCGAACAGGGACTGTATTTAATAAGTGATGCGAGATGACATTTATATTATCAAGATATACAATTCGTGAGCATTTTGGACCCTTCCTTTTTGGATTTGCGGTAATCAATTTATTATTTATTCTAAATTTGCTGTTTAGAGAACTAGGAAAGTTACTAAGCAAAGGCTTAGCTTTCAACGTAATAGTTGAATTCATATTCTTGAACTTGGCCTGGATGATTGCCCTGTCCGTTCCAATGGCCGTTCTTTGTGCCACGCTCATGGCTTTTGGGCGTCTATCTGCTGACAACGAAATCACAGCCATTAAAGCCAGCGGGATCAGTTTATTCCAAATCCTTCCACCAGTTTTAGTAGTATCGACACTTGTTGCTGGCGCCTTGATATGGTTTAACAACCACATATTGCCGGATTTTAATCACCGCGCCCGACTCTTAGCCATGGATATCGCAAGAAAAAAACCAATGATAAACCTGGAATCCGGAGTTTGGTTCACAGAAATTCCAGATTATGATGTCTTAGTCCAAGAAATCAGAGAGAAAGAATCTACTTCTTACCTAGAAAATATTGTTATCGAAGACAAGACGGACCCTAATATTACAAAAACAATTATCGCTAAAAAAGGTGATATATATTTCCACCAAGACACGGGTTTGCTTGAAATCACCCTTTATAGCGGGGAATCACAGGAGGTTAATTTTCGAGAGCCTGAAGCGTTTAAGAAACTGACGTTTTCAAAACATGTGTTAAAAATCCCAATGTCTGATATACTTTTGAAAAGAAGTCAATCGGGGTATCGAGGCGATAGGGAAAAGAGTACGGCTCAGTTGCTTGAAGATGTGCACTTGAACCGAAAAAGAATTTCGGAAAGGCAAAAAAGACTCCGCGAGAAGGTAAACAAAATTTTGTCAAAATATACCTCAACCAGACCTGAAAGAACACCACTGTTTCAAAATATTCTCTCGGAGCACCAGCAACTGCGGCGCCAAATACAAACAGAGTTAAATATGATCAACGGCTATAGAAAATCCAGCAACATATTCCTGGTCGAAGTTCACAAAAAATATTCTATTCCGGCTGCTTGCGTCGTATTCATTCTGATTGGCGCCCCATTGGGTATTATGGTTCGGCAACGTGGCTTGGCAGCCGGGGCATTAAGCTATCTATTTTTTGTTCTATACTGGGCCTGCCTGATAGGAGGAGAAACGCTTGCGGACAGGCAGATAATCTCCCCATTTTTGGCTATGTGGAGTCCAAACATTTTGGTGGGCGCGGGCGGGATCATTTTGATTTTACGCTCAGTCCGTGTGACGACTTTCATTCGATGGCCAGCAATTTCCAGTCTCTTTGCTAAGCGGCAAAGAATTCCTTAACTTTGAATATGAACAATTGTTAGAATTTGGCGATGTTAACAAGGCTACAAAATCCGCCCACAGAAACAGAAATCCCATTTAGTAATTACTAAAGTTTAATAAAATGCGAATCTTAGACTTGTACATTTTGCGGCGTTTTGTGATGATATTACTTTACGCATTGCTGGTCTTTATTTCAATTGTGATTTTTGTGGACATGGTTGGAAACCTAGCTAAGTTCATTGATAAAAATGTACCATATCTAATCATCACAAAATATTATTTATTTTTTATTCCATACTTATTTATTTTGGTCTTACCCGCAGCCATGCTGTTAGCAAGTTTGTTTGGTATAGGACAGGTGGCTCGCTGTAACGAACTCATTGCTATGACATCCGTGGGCATCTCTTTGAACAGAATTTTGTTACCTCTTCTTTTGCTTAGCATCTTTGTCAGTCTTGTGGCCTTGGTGTTTGGAGAAATGATGGTTCCTCAAGCCAATCATGAGAAATCAAAAATCAAAAATGAATATCTTGAGCCCAGTCGCAAACACATTAAATCTAGGATTACTAACATTTATTGGCGAGACAAACTGGACCGTCGAATATTTATCAACTATTATGACACCCGTGAGAAAACCGCACACAAAGTGAGCATTCAAATATATGATGAAAACCAAATTGTAGAAAGACTGGATGCCCCTACCATGACCTGGCAAGATAGTATCTGGGTCTTGGTTGGCGGGTACAAACGCTCATTTTCGGGGAATACCGAGCAGGCCATCCCCTTCGATACACTTAAGGACAACAATATTGACTTTAAGCCGGAGCAACTGGCCCAGACTCAAAAAGGACCAGAGGACATGTCATACGCAGAGCTCAATAACTTCATTCAAGAAGTAGAAAGAAACGGCGGTAATGTTGATCTTTGGCTAGTAGATTTGTATTTGAAAATTTCATTCCCATTCGCCAGTTTTGTGATGGTTTTGTTTGGTGCCCCTTTGGCTTCAAATAAGAGAAGCGGTGGAGTCATTGCTGGTTTTATTATCAGCCTAATCATTTGCTTCATCTATTTTGGATTTGTTAAATTTATACAAACCTTAGGACATGCTGGCACGCTTTCGCCGCTCTTGTCAGCCTGGTTACCAAATGGGATTTTCTTTGCTTGCGGGGGTATACTTTTATTTAAAACAAAAACCTAGAAGTCTGGTCGGAAAGTATGTATGCACGCCCTATCATCCTTCGACTCCCAGAGTGTGTGAAAAGGACCTTCGAGACGTTCCTTAGCTCAGCAACACCTTGATGTCATTCTGGAAGAATCTTTTTAATAAACAGCACCTTACGTCCAATCAACTTTTTGCTTTTTTGCCAAGAACTTTGATATAAACGGAATAATAAATGGGGATGGTTCTATTGTTGCATTGTTAGATTGTTGAATCGCTGGATTCTTGCAAATCTCAATACAAGATGGCCGCGACCGTTCATCGGGCTCAACAATCGAGCAATCGAACAATGGAACAATCCGTTTCTCCTTTATTGGATCGAATCCCGAAACTTATACTGGATTGATTCTACTTGCGGCTCCGGCGCTCTGGGTAGTTCGTCCCCACCAGTCTCACAGTCTAAACGTCCAAGCAAATGCAACTCCCAGACCTTTGCCAGAGAACATTCCTCCTTTATTAGAGATAGCAAAATCCAAGGAACAAACTGAAAAATCAAAGGCGAATCCTGCGGCAGAGGTAAATCCCGCCTTACCGCCAAATGATAGCCCGGCACGCAGCGGCAAGAAGCGTGTTACACGAAGTTCTGATCCCATAGCAATTCTCGGCTTAGTAGAGACCCCCGCAGTTTTTTCTAAGCCTTGAACGAAATCCACTGCTACAGTAAATTTGTTGACGGTTCGCGCGATGCCTAAGCGCAACTCCGAGGGGAGCCTTGAGCTAAAGGGCTCAATGTCCACGGTTTCATCAGAATCAGAAAATACAGAATCAATGTCTGTTTCTTCAATTCTTTCAATAGTTAAAGAATCTGCCGCAAATATATAAGTAAAGCGTTTGGTGTCGTTGTTCCAACTTACAAAATTAATTAAATTTGAAATGCCCAGGCTGATGGTCCAGCCTTGATTTAGTCTTGCCGCAGCACCAATATCGATTGCCAATCCACTGCCCCCGAGCGCACGATCAATAACGACCTTTCCAGTTCCATGAATACCATCTAAATCAGTAAGCATGGTGCTTGCAGCTTCTTTAACTTTGCCATACCCAAATCCTCTCAAATATTTAATGGAGGCCCCAACAGAGAATTCCGGAACGGCGGCTATGGAAATTGGAAAAGCCTTCGATAAACCAAAGCTTGCAATCCCCCAACCTTCACCATGAGTTGCCCCGACATCATACACTCGATTTAACTCGTTGCCATTCAAAATCAAATCTGCGATATCCTTTGACAGGGTAAAATCCGAAGCTGCTAAACCAGTAGCAGTGAAGGCAAACGAGCCAACCGAAATGCCCAGGGCTTGGACTTCTGTGTCCAGATCGGCCCGCAGTCCTTGCGAAGGAATACTTGCTAAGATTTCTTGCTTATCCTCGGGAGTTAAATAACTCCCGTTGTAAAGATCGTACTGTTTCTTATTAAAACTGTTATTATGGAAGCCTAAACCTACTGAAATGAGGTTAAGGCGGTATTCTTTCTTGCCTGACAGCGCAAGATTTGCAGGATTCCAGCTTGGGGCTTCTACACCCCGTGCTAATGCCATATATGCGCCACCCATGGCTACGCTGCGGGCATTTGAGATGCCATTCTGGGCAGGGAGCGGAAGGCTTGTTGTAAGAATGGTAACAATAATGATGGCAGTTTTTTCAAATGTATTTTTCATCAATCATTCATCCCTTTAAACTTGATTTGTCATTTTTACAATAGTCTTGTTAGTAGGTTACTTAACCCAACCCTTAGTCTTGATTAATTTTCAATTTTATTTTGCCATAGGATTTTATCTCAATGTAATCCGATTCCCGAATCTGTACAAATTGACCATTGGTTCCAGCGACTGAAACGCGCAGGGCAGCATAAAGGGGTGTTTTCAGAAAGGTTCGCATTTCATCTTCAGTTAAATCCAGGTTGATTTCAGCAACGAGGGCCTTTTTGACAAATCCTGAAGAGTCGAGAAAACCAGCATCCACGCCAATAGGCCCTATTTGTAGAATGGGATTTTGAAAAATAGTAGAACCATCCTGCGAAAACACAAATTCAACATCAGCCCCTAAAGGAAGATGGTTTTCAATTTCCGCAGAGAATCCCCCGGAAGATAAATTATCCTCGATATCGGCTCTTGTATCTTCGTCAATGTCCAATTCGTTCACATCTGATTCAATGGTTTGGGGCGGCAGTCTCAATGACAGGGGAGCTCTGATTTTTACATTTCCATTAACATAGTCATGTTTCGACACCGTGCCAACCCAGGACTCATCGCCAAGCTTTACTTGACCAGAAACCCGGATCAAGGTCGGAAGTATGCTGAGAAACTCACTTATGTTGCTATTTTGCTGGTCTACAACGATAACCGAGGTCACCTGAACCCCGGGCTGTGGAGCAGGCTCGATATCACCTGTTACGTGAAGCTCTGAGCTAGCTCCTGACTCATTTAGGCCTTCTATTGTAAAATCAATCGTGGCTGGAAAGTTGACGCCATTGTTGATATAAAGTTCCAGCATGGCTGTTTCGAAAAAAATGCTGTCCAGATCAGCCGGAATGTCAAATTCAATGTCGTCCTGGGTAATCTCGATATTTTGATTGCCCAGCATGCCTGTGACCCTCGATAGCTGAATCTCATCGAGAACAATTTCGGCATTAACAAAATCGCTGCTCCTAACCTCGACAAATTGGCCGCCCGGATAAATTATTTGGTTGTCCGTATCGATTGTTTTAACGGTCCAATTAACTTGAAAATTTTGTTCACCAAAGTTAGCTGTTTGATCAATAGGTCTTAAAGTGTGGTCTGTTAAATCTATTAACATAGGCTCAGTTGCGTTGGGTGTAATGAACACGGAATCTAGCAAAACAGACCCCACGGAGGATTGAAAATCTGGTAGCTCAAATATGATCCAGGCTGCGAGTGGAAAAGTCCCACCAAAAGACATTTGAATTTCACCGCTTTCAATAATGGCTTCCGTGACCACAAGAGAATCCGTTAACATAATATTGTCTTGACGAGACACCATTTGACTGGGAATTTTTGCTTTTGCTTCCAAAACAAGTAGGTCGCTTATTTCCGCCTCAACTGCAAAACTGCTGTTGGCATCTACCCAAACTGAATCTGGTGCACTGCCAGGAGAAGCCCCGCTTAATCTTATGGAAATAGCGTTTGGTATTCTTTTGCCAGATAAGCTAATTAAAAACTGAGCCGATTCCCCTGGCAAGATTGTTCTGACTGCATCCGTAGTAGAAAGAACTAGAGAATCAGAAATGGCCTCCCTGATTTCAAGGGTAAGGGGATAACCCAAAGGAATAGCCAAGTTATTAAAGACCCGGAGCTTAATGTTTCCTGTGTCAATGACCACATACTCAAAATTAGTATAAGGCTCCAAAGGCTTACTTGCGGTTGCAAAATTGAAAGGAGGCACCACGACCCTCGTTCCATTCAAAACATCCGCTTCATCAAATATGTCTCTCAGTTCCATTGAAGTTGATTCGCTACCTGGAGCATCTACCGAAAAGGAGCCAAGAACTGATTTATAACTTTCCTGGATGGGGTCAATGGTTAACTCGTCTCCAACATAGAAGGTATCGAGTTCGGATTCAAATTCCAACGCCAGCAAACCGGTACTGTCCACGATTACTGAACTTTCATCTTCCGCAATCTCAGCCATGGTAAAAACTTTACTAATCAATGGGACAGTAACATCCAAATCCCAAGAAGGGGCACTCGGCTTGTTAAAAGAGCATTGGGTAACACTAAAAATTAGATATATCGTAATCAACAAATATACCGGAGATAGATATTGGGAATCAACAAACAAATGATTATAAAATTTCTTAAGTTGAGTAAGAATTCCTAGCATATTTCACTCCATGAAAAAAGGTTTCTGAGGAACATAATATAGGTCCTAATCCATTATGAAATCGGCGATTTTGGGAGGGATCTTTAATTCAGAAACAAAAAAGCCTCACGTTTAAACTAACATGAGGCCTTAAGTTACTGAGAAAGATTAACAGGATGAACAAGTTAAAAGGCGTTTAGTTCATCTGCCTAAGAAACAACTTGTTGCAGATTTGTAGTACAACGATCGCAAATCTTAATGAAACCCAACGGATAGATGCAGCCAACGGATAAAAGCTAATTTCTGAATGTACGAATTAGTGAACCGGTCAGTGAAATAACATGCCTTAGGACAATATGAACTTTACGAATAATTTTCAGAGTATCCGTTGGCCTATTAATCCGATGGGACACATTTCGGTAATAATCTTTCCTGCAAAAAACAACAATTTGACTGATAATAGTAAAGAAAAGTATCTATTCATATCACCCAATATTTACAAAGAATAAATTATTAAGTACCCATTTCCCAAGATTCAAGGTAGTTCTTTTGCTCTGAGGTTAATTTGTCGATGGTCACCCCCATGGACTTAAGCTTGAGAGCGGCAACCCAATCTTCTATTTCAGTCGGTACGGTGTAAACCTTGGGGCTCAATTTACCCTCATTCTTAATAACATATTCAGTGGCAAGCGCTTGGGTGGCAAAGCTCATATCCATCACAGAAGCGGGATGACCTTCGGCCGCGGCTAAATTTATAAGGCGGCCTTCTCCCAAAAGATTGATTCTTCGCCCGTCACGTAAAACATATTGATCAATAAAATTTCGAACGCCTTTGCGGACGTCTTTAGATATTTCCTCCAAGGCTTCGATATCTACCTCGACATTAAAATGTCCCGAATTAGCCACCATTGCGCCATCTTTCATTAGCTCGAAGTGTTCCTTACGAATCACATGAATGTCGCCCGTTAAGGTGATAAATAAATCTCCAATTTTCGCAGCTTCCATCATGGACATGACTCGAAAACCGTCCATGACAGCTTCTAATGCCCGAATTGTATCAACTTCAGTTACAATAACGTTCGCGCCCATCCCCCTTGCACGCGACGAAACCCCTTTGCCGCACCAGCCATAGCCAGCGATAACAACATTTTTCCCGGCCAAAAGAATATCGGTCGCTCTAATAATGCCATCAATCGTTGACTGACCCGTGCCGTAGCGATTGTCGAAGAGATTTTTTGTGACCGCATCGTTAACAGCAATTACCGGGAATCTTAGAGCAGCGTCGCGCTCCATGGCCCGTAACCGAATGACCCCAGTCGTGGTCTCCTCCATACTACCTAAGACATATTTGGCTATCTCAGGATAATCGGAATGTATGGTGGAAACCAAATCGGCGCCGTCATCCATGGTAACAACAGGCTCATGTTCAATGGCAATTTTGATATGTTGGTAGTACGTTTCGTTATCTTCACCCTTGATTGCAAATACTGGAATTTCAAAGTCCTTAACCAAAGAGGCCGCCACATCATCTTGCGTAGAAAGAGGATTGGAGGCACAAAGAACTAACTCGGCACCACCGGCTTTCAAAGTACGAGCTAGATTGGCCGTTTCAGCCGTAATGTGAAGACAGGCCGACATTTTACGTCCTGTCAAGGGTTTCTCTTTGTCAAATCGCGCCCGCACCTGCTGCAGAACCGGCATGTCATGATCGGCCCATTCGATTCTCTTTTTGCCATCTGAAGCTAAATTTATGTCTTTAATGTCGTAGTTCACAATTCCTCCTTAACTAGTTGAAAGGTTATGGTTATACTTTGTCTTACATCAGATAATTCTCGCAAAGGATCACCCTTTGGCTAAATCGGTTGCTTTATCCGTCTTCTCCCAGGTGAATCCATCTTCTTCCCTTCCAAAATGACCATAAGCAGCGGTAGGTTTGTAAATAGGTCTGCGCAAATCCAGCATTTCCATAATTCCTCTGGGGGTTAACTCGAAGTGCTTTGCAACGAGTCTAGCGATCTCTTGATCTGGCATTTTCCCGGTACCAAACGTCTCGACATTAATAGATACTGGCTGCGCTACTCCGATAGCATAAGCTAACTGGAATTCACATTTATCTGCCAAACCGGCGGCTACAATATTCTTAGCCACATATCGTGCCGCATAAGAGGCCGAGCGATCAACCTTGGTGGGGTCTTTTCCTGAAAAAGCACCGCCGCCGTGTCGGGCGTATCCACCATACGTATCAACGATAATTTTCCTTCCGGTTAGACCCGTATCGCCGTGAGGGCCTCCCACCACAAAGCGTCCCGTAGGATTTACGTGATAGACAATATTGTCCTCATTGATAAAATCTCTGGGTACGATGGGTTTAATCACTTTTTCAATAACATCTTCTCGAATCGTTTCCTGACCCACATCAGGCTCATGTTGGGTAGATACTACTACCGTGTCTATATTTACAGGTTTACCATCCTCATATCGAACACTCACTTGAGATTTACCGTCTGGTCGAATATAAGGAATAATACCTTTTTTACGCACCT
>JBHIAW010000031.1:0-21745 GCA_046758765.1 bacterium | reverse complement strand
CTCTCTCTGTTTTAGCGTGTCACGCTGGATTTCAATATAATGCACGGTTTGAAACCGTGTTTAAATACACAGTCAGAGACTGTGTAGGATCTGGCTATTTTCATCATTATCGAGTGTCGCGCCCGACATGAAAATTTCTACCTATTATTGTGTCTTCACTTGGTCAATTTTTCAAGACGATTCATGGCCTCTCTCTGTTTTAGCGTGTCACGCTGGATTTCAATATAATGCTGCCAATTTGCAATGCTTTCCTTAATCAATCCGGCTGCTTCATAGGCCATGGCCAAAAAATAAATAGTCTCCGGCACTTCCATAGGCTGCAATTGTAGAGACCGTTGGAGAAATTTTATGGCATCATCGTGCCGATTAAGAGTAAAGTAGGCCTTCCCCAGGTTCTTATAGATTAGATAAATATATTCTGATTCGTGTGTTATCCCAACAGCTCTTTCCAAGATTCTCACTGCATCTTCAGGTCTGTCGAGCTTGATGAAGAGATTACCCAAAGCGCTGTATGCTTGAGTAAATGTAGAATCGACTTTCACCGCTTCGGAATATTTTTCGATTGCTTTATGAAGCTCTCCCTTCTCTTCTAATGCGTAAGCAAGATTATAGTACGCATTGCTATTACTTTTATCTAATTCAATAGCCTTCCTACTCTGGGAAATCGCCACATCCAATTGTTGAGCCTGGATATTTAGCGCGGCCAGACTACTCCAGGCAGCCGAATAGGTTGGGTCACTCTTTACCGCCAACTCCAATTCTCTTTTGGCTGGCTCACGCTTATTCTCTTTGAGGTAGATTATGGCGCTGTTTACATGTGTTTTTGCAATTTCGCGTTTTGAATTAACCGTCAATGAAGCATTGTCTTTAAGAAACCAGGTAACTACTCCTCCGGTGATTAGAAGAATCGGGAGTATATATATCAACACCTTCTTTGTCTGAGAAGCAACTGTTTTTTCACGGCCTTTGGCTTTGGCAACGCGTCCAGGTCGCCTGATAAGGACTCGCTGAGAGGGTTCTTTGCTGGCGTCTGCACTGACCACAGCTTCCTGCAATTCCATCAAATCATTGGCCATTTCTTCAAAATTTTGGTATCTGCTGTCCGGGTCTTTCTCCATCGCCTTCAAAATCACGGCCTGCAGCTCTGGCGGAATTTCCGGGTTCAATTCGCGCGGTGGCCTCGGGTCTTCATTAATCACGGCATACATCACAGCCAAGTGATGAGCTTCTGCGAACGGAAGCTCGCCGGTTGAAAGTTGATACAGTATCACGCCCATGGAATAAATGTCACTTCGAGAGTCGATTTCTTCACCCCTCGCTTGTTCTGGTGACATGTAGGCCGCCGTCCCTAATGTAACGCCAGTTTGGGTGAGCAGAGAACTCTTCGACAGTTTTGCCAAGCCAAAATCCATAATTTTCACCCCACCATTAGCATCAATCATGATATTCGCTGATTTCAAATCCCTATGAATGATGCCTTTGCTATGGGCCGCATCCAATGCATCTGCGGCCTGAAGAGCAATCTCAAGCACTTCGCATAATTCAAAACGCTTCTGTTCTACCAGCGCTTGCAATGTCTGGCCTTCAACATATTCCATTGCTATGAAGCTTCTTTCATCCGCCTGGCCGAATTCATAAATGGTAGTGATGTTGGGATGATTTAATAAGGCGCAGGCTTTTGCCTCTCGCATCAACCTCTTCTTCGTCAATTCATCTGTTACCCCGGCGGCTGAAACAAACTTGAGTGCTACTAAGCGCCCGAGAGTCGTATCCATGGCTTTGTACACCACGCCCATGCCCCCTTCCCCGAGTTTCTCAAGAATTTTGTAATGCGAAATGGTTTTGCCTATCATGTCTAAATATGCCACTCGATTTGAACTTAAATAAAAGGTAAGCAAATTTTTGACTAAAGCAAGAAAAAATTATGGTAGAGGTTGGGAGAATACGATGGTTAAACTTATGTGCTTTTGAGTGGCACGACCTGTGCAAGGCAGGTAAGTTTGTTGTCTAACACCTTAATCGCTTTCTTTCAGCTAACCCTTACCCACAAGTCAAGGTTGAACACGGATGACGCGGATGACACGGATATTCACGGATTAAAAATTTAAGAAAGGACAAAAGATGTTACATGAAGAAATCACTGAAGAAGTAATTCAGGCTTTTTATAGGGTCAATAATACCCTGGGATATGGCTTTCTGGAAAAGGTATTGCAGCAACAAAAAGTCAAAGTCTACTACGAGGGTCAAGTGGTGGGAGATTACGAATCTGATCTATTAGTGCAAGAGCTTGTTATAGTCGAAACCAAAGCTAAAGGAAGCCTACGTGATGAGCATGAAGGCCAACTGATAAATTATCTGAAAGCCACCAACAAGGAAGATATTTACAAATGATCGAAAATAGAATCTGTGTGAATCCGTGTCATCAGTGTCATCCGTGTGCTATAAGAGAGATGTGGGTAAGGATAAGTTCTTTCAAAAGGCTTAATCTCCTAAAAAGGCATTGTACCATAAGTTTTAGGTAAAGGATCACTTATTATCGTAAAAGAATCAATTTCTTAACAAAGGAAATACCCGGGGCGTCCAATTTGTAAACAAAGATGCCGGACGCCACTTGTTTACCTTCGTCATTCTTGCCGTCCCAGGTGACCTGAAATTCCCCAGGAGTAGAAATTTCATCTACTAAAGAGCGGATTTTTTGGCCGGTTATATTGTAAATGCTTAGCGAGATCTGGGATTGAACGGGCACGGAATAAGAAATGACGGTTTCCGCATTAAAGGGGTTGGGATAATTTTGTCGCAAAGCAAAGGTCGATGGGATTTGCTGTTTGTTGTCTGATTCGTCTTCCACTGAAGTGATAACATCAATGTCAGTTATATCGCGGGGGCGGATTTCATAACCAGAAAGATACGGTGGTGCAGGATCAAACTGCGAAGCTACACCAACGATATGAACTGGCCCTTGTGGAGTTGTAGAACCAGCAATATCGGTATCGCCATCAATAAACAAACTGCAGCTACCGAAGCTGTCCCGGATCGTAAGCGTACGGTTGGCGCCACTGGGTGGAAAATTCCCTACAATGGTTACATTTTCAATCCGGACCAATTGTCCTTCAAATTGTTCACCATTATTTAAGATATCTTGAGTATTGACCAGAATTGGCGCCGGCAGAGGCACACCAAATGCATTTCGCTCTACTTCGAAAGGGGTTATTTGGGTCAGGCCATTGAAAAAATCGACTGAGCCAGTGATGGTTACATCGAACCCCCGTGCAACTCTGACCGGCAGTTCACCAAAGACAGAAATGGCGCCGGTTTCATCCTGTACAAATCTTGGGCCCAAATCTCCAAATTCATTGTCTACCGTTACAATGCCTCGAATCTTAACATTGGCTCGTCCGTACTGTTCAGGCAAACCATTAGCCCGATTTGCACGCAGTTCCGAGATAGGCAGGATTTCATCGGGAGGCACAAACTCCCCTGGTGACTCCACCCAAACAGGGCTGGACCACAAGATATCGCTGTCTTGCTGCATGATTTTAATGAAATAATAGACAGAACCAGAACTGACGGTGTCCACAGGTTCCCAGTGGAATTGGGTTGAGTTAAGTTCGACAGAGTCTATGAGAAAGCCATTTTTGTATAGATGAGCTGAAAAGAACGGTGTTTCGGCTGTGGCTGTAATTGAAAATGAAACAACGTTATCAGACTGGCTGAATGTCTCCCCCATCCAATGGCCGTCGGCGGTAAATTCTGTTAGAAATATTCTATCCGTTGATGGACTGGTTTGAAATGCATAAGTGCGATGGGATTTCAGCGCATCTAAGATTTTGGGTTTGGTCAAGCTGTCTGCTAAGACACCGGTCAAATAGATATCGCCGGAGAATGAGACCGTGTTACCGTAATTGCGTGCGTGATTATCTTGATCGCCAACCGCCCCGACATGCCAACCCTGTTTCAAAGCGAAAAGATACCACTTTTCGAATGTGGCCGACCTTTTGCCGTTTAGCACCTCCAGATTAGCCATCCAGGGGTCCACCGCCACCTCGTATTGAAGATTGTTAAAATTACGGTTGCCGTTTTCCGTGGTTGGGTGATTGAACTGTCCTAATAGCTCATTTTGGATCAGAAAATCGTAAGCGCGCATCAGATTGAAGCGAGTATCGTTATCAAGCAGATTATCCGCTCTTGTTAAAGGCTCAAAAATGTTTAAATGCCCGTAGCCACGGCTTCCCAGACTACCGAGTTCTTGACCTGCGATGGCTACAAATTGGCTGTCCGGATCATCATAAAGTTGCGAAGCCGCCCGAACTGTTTGATAATCAGATTCTGCAAGTCCATTGGTGTGATCGCTGATGGCCAGAAAATCAATCTTAGCCACGTGTTTGGCATAGGCATACGCCTCGGCGGGCGGCAGAGCCCCAGGTTGGGCATCCCAAGAAAATACCGAATGCGAGTGCAGATCACCAAAGTAAACATTGAAAGATTGGGCGTGTAATGCTACCCAATTATTTAAGATGAAAAAATAAACGAAAAATTTGATGCGAACACGCATTGATGTACTCCTCTTCTAGTTGTGTAAACCAAAAAGTCTGGTTGAAAAGCCAAAAATTGCTCCAGTAGGCGTCTCCGCCTAGAAGTCTGGTCGGAAAATCAGCATTATTTCTCCTAAAAGATCTGCCTCGTTTATCTCGTAATCTTCTTAGCACTCTCTGCGTCTTCTCTACGTCCCTTGCGGTTAAATAGAATCTGTACTCTGTAATCATATTCCTAAGAGTACTTAAAATCCACTTTCGAAATCGCTTGAAAGTTTGAACCGAACGACCCGGTTGTTGCCGGTATCAGCCACATAAAGTACTTGATCATCATCCACATCTAAAAAGGCAATCCCTTTAGGATTCCGAAACTGTTTCTCACCGCTGCCGGTTCCTCCAAAGGATAGAATGGAAATCTGATTTCGATCTCTCAAAAATTCCCCGTTTCTGTTGAAAATAAACACACTGTCAGCCTTAGAATCAATTACGTAAATGCGTCCCGAATTATCTACGGCAATATCTTCAGGGAGGTAGTCTATGACTCCATCCAAAGCGTCATCTTTAAAATGGTTGAAAAAATCTACGTTGTCCGAAGGTGAAATCTGGGGAGCGAACGAGGGTAACACATTGCCCCCACTGAGCCACTGTAATTTAAAAACTTCTCCTTTTTGCGTGAATAAGAATCCTTCTTCACTTAGAATGGAACTGATATTGCCTGCCGGGATCAGGAACGTCGTAATCCCCGTAGGAGTGTTGGTGGTGCCAACCCCTGTTCCTTGAAAAACCACGGGTTTCAATAAGCGGTCTTCGCTATCGAATTTCAATATTTGATTATTATTGATATCCGTGACGTAAAACAACCCTTCAGCACCAAAAGCTGCGACCCCGGTATAGGAAGCTGAACCGGAGCCGGTCACTACGGTATCAATGGAGGCTTGCCCAATAAGATGCTGGTTCGCGACCAAATCAATCCGAAAGACCATGTTGGTTCCATTTACGATGAGTAGACTTAGGAAGCTGTCCTGTCCGATGGCTATGGGATGTTCGATAGTCTGCGATATGCCTTGGACGCGTCCGGCTTTGTCCAGCATCAGAATTCGGTCATTGCCAGTATCGGCTAAATAGAGCAGACGGTCCAATCCTGTGAATATATCTTCCGGCTCGTTGAGATCGATTTGCAAAGCATCCGCCCCCCAGGCAAAGGGAAGATACTGCTCCTGTGTAGTTGATGGTATGTCTGGCGGCGTGGGCAAATCTATCTTTTCTCCACAGCCAATAAAGTAGATTAGCATACCGCACAGTAACAGAGAGCTTTTTAATGAATCGAATTTTGTGCTATTCAAATCTTTTTGCGACCTCAGCGCCCTTTGTGGTTAAGCCAAGATTGATTTTTCAAAAGCTCAAATTAAAGGAAACTCTATTCACATTACCCAACACGCCAAACTCAGAAAAGCTGTAATCGAAGTGTAGATTAAATGACTCGATAGGCAAGAACAAGCCAAAGCCTAAGCTCACGCCACCAACTTCGTCAACTTTTTTATAGCCAGCGCGTAGGGCTAATTTATTGTGAAGCCTATATTCAGCCCCGTAGTTGAAATTCTCAGCATCGTCGTTAGGATGATCTAATTGGAAAGCTAAGACCGCCTGGTTGTTTTGGGTATTCAGAATGTCGATTGCAAAACCAAAGCGCAGCAAAAGCGGGGCTGGGAAAGACTCAAAATCAACATTTTCTTGCGGCTGACCCAGAAAATCCGTTACCTGGCCGCTGGCTGATAATTCTGCGCCAAAATTAGTAATGCTCACTGCAAATCGAGACCCATGAAATCCAGTATCATAGATAGTGCCAGCATCGAAGAGCAAGCCTGATAGATGCACCGTTCCTAAATCTTCACGAATAAATTTGACGGTAACGCCAGTACTAAACCTATCCGTAAGCTGTCGAGCAAAGGAGAGTCCAATCATAATATCGCTAAAGCTAAACGTCTCGCCTGTGCCAAAAGGCTGGACTTCTGTGGTTACGTTCATGTCGTCCGTGTGTAACGAAATAATACTGATGCCCAAAGCATTAGCCGCGCCAATCTTTCGCACATATCCAAGAAATTCATGTTGGATGTCAGCTACATATTCGATATGAGAGAAATGGAAGTTGTTGGTTTGTAGCTGCGTGATGCCAGCAGGATTCCAAAAGAGTGCGGTTGCGTCATTTGCGATGGCCACATACGCTTCACCCAGGGCGCTGGCCCGAGCCCCGATTCCAATTTTTAGAAAGGTGGCCGAGGTCGTGCCAGCCCGCTCACCGCCGAGAGCCGGGATGATTTGGCCGGCTAAATCATGAGCCAACAGTAAGATTCCAGAAAGTATGATTAACGGTATAAGTCTCTTCATTTTGTATTAATTGATTATTTACTCTTTTTTAAGTTGTATACCCATTTGACCGTTATTATTAAGAGTTTAGTTAACGAGAACAATGAGATTCTTCATTCCGCAGCGCTCCACTCAGAATGACATCTCTTCTTCGTGTCATTCTAAGGTGTACATGATTTGTAATCCTTCTTTCAGAAAGGACAGCCGTTCTGTCACTCCGTAGGAATCTTTTTAAATTCAGGCACAAAGTAGAGAATCTTACCAACTCAAAGAAGCCCCTATCAAGACTTGGCGCGGTGCCCGGAAACGCGCTGGATTGAATGGGTCAATAATGGGTCGTCCCGGTTCCGTACTATTGAAAACCAGCGGATCGGTTGGAACGCCATCTATAATGATAAAATCTCCGGTACGATAAGCCCGACCTGTCAAACTGTTAATGATAGTATCATTCTTTCGGTTGAAAAGATTCCGCACCTCTGTGAAGAAAGTAACGTCTAAACCAAAAATGTCGAAGTACTTTTCAAAGTTAAGATCTACCCAAGACCAGAATCGCGAAACCTCACTAAAAGGATTTTGATTATCCAATACAAAATTTCCCGAAGGACTGAGGATAAACGGTGTATAACGACGTCCGGATTCAAGAAACCAGTGAATATTCAAATTCCAGTTGTCCGGAATTTTCATGCCGAAGACCTTAGGCCCTTTGCCTTTGCTCAGAAAAAAATTGATGTTGGTATTTAGTTGAATTGGGCGGTCCCAACGTAAAAAATTTTCTTTAATCGGTTCTTCTTCAATTTCGCCTGCAAATACCAACAGGTTGTCTTGCGGCGAAGAATTTTTCCCCGTGGCAATGGAGAACGTGCCGCTTATCGACCCAGAAATGAAACCACCAGCCCGCTTTTTATATTCTACTTCTATCCCTCGAACACGGGCGAAGTCCAAATTAATATAGGTTAGAAAATCCCGTTGACGGCCTCTGGCGCGAACATTTTTGGTGGTGACGTAATCGAAAATATCCCGATTGTAAATCGTAACCGTCAACACATCGTCTTCGGTGAATTGATGTTTCAAGCCCAACTCATAAGTAACCGTGGTTTCGGGATTCAAGTTGGGATTACCTTTAACCTGAAAAGTAGAGCGCGCACTGGAGGCCCCTAATTGGGTGTAGACAAACTGAGGTTTGGGACGTTTAGAGAAATGACCGTAAGAAAAGAAAAATACTTGACGATCTGAGATTGGGTGGGAGATACCCAACCTTGGCATAAGACGGCCTTTCACTCGCTCACCCAGGAAGCCAAAAGTCTCGTCCATATAGACGTCTAAACGTCGCTGCCACACCTCGCGGTCCTCAAGCGACAGCTTGGGGTCGTTTCTAAACCGATTCAAGGCATCCACGACAAATCGACCTGGTACCCAGTAATCGTATCGCAGTCCAACATTGACGATTAAACCTTTGTGGGTGATGCGATCCTGCACATACAATGCACCCACCCGAGGGTTTACTTGGTAAATATCATTATTGAGACCGAGTCCCCCAAACCAGGGCTTGACAATCTCCAGCATCTGCATTTTTTGAAAACCCATTTCAAATCCGGCCTTAAATTGATGTCTCTGATTGGGAATGTATGAAATATCTCCTCTCAAAGTGAACTCTTCAACAAAGTGATCGTGCCAGGTATCGCCATTACCAACATCTAAAAATCCATCGGGTTTTACGGTAATGAATTGACCCCGCGGGTCTCGAAAATATTGGTCGTCGGGTATGCCGCCAGGCGGAACGGTTACGATATCCTCGGACTTCACGTACTCAGTCCAATGCAAATCGCCTACCTGACTTCTGAGATTGGTGAAAAAACGACTGATGCGGAGCTCATAGAATGACTTGGAGCCCAGGGTTTGTGTCCAGGTTAACGATTGCTGATTGATGTCGTGGGTAAACACATTAAAATTGTCCAATATATCTTGAAAACGGAAAGGATAACCGGGTCCCGCTCTCTCAAATTCTAAAGTTGTTTGTAGTACCCGAGTGTTCTGGCTGGTAGTGATTGAACGATTGAAAGCAAATTTCAGTTTGTGCTGAGGTGTGATACTCCAAGTAAGATTAACCAAGCCAGACCATTCATTGTTTTGGCGGGGAGCGAAAAACTCAGGAGCAATGGACGGCTGCAGATCGATGGCTTTTTCTAAATAGCTGTCACTCACATAAATGGACCCACTAGTAAAGAAAGTTAACTTACCCGGAAATTTTATCCCCAGAGGTTTGAGCAAAAGATTTGTGATGGGTTCTGGCCCAGAGAGGCTAAAATCCATCACATCGGTGTTGAAATTTGCTTCCCAATCCGGACCAAAGTGGTCCAATTTATAAGAAATAGAACCATGATAATTTGAAGACCCTTCTTTGGTTTTAACCTTTACAATCCCTGACATGGCTTGCCCATATTCTGCGGCAAAACCGCCGGTTATGACCTCCAATTCTTCAATGGCGTTGGCACTGAGACGAAGGCCGAAGCCCGTACCTGCAAGCGGGTCCTGCACCGACACACCGTCCAGCAGGTAAGCGTTTTCATAAGCACGTCCGCCTCGTATATGAATCTCATCGTCCATTTCAACGACCCCACTCTGAATCGCCACGATATCCCTGACATCTTCAACTACTGCGACTTGGATATCTCCTGAAGTCATCCTTTTTCGAGTAGCCGTATCTTCTACATCAAGAAGAGGCCTTTCACCAATGACTGTAACTTCCTGGCCTAAGGCCAATATGGTAGGTTCAAGAGCAATGTTTATGGTGGTGACTTCGTTAGCGTGTACTTTGACGCCCGTTCGCTGCACAACCGTATAGCCAATAAAAGAAACTTTCAAGTTGTAAACCCCGGGACTCATGTTTGGTATCTCGTAATATCCTTCTAGATCTGTTGCAGCACCATAATAAGTTCCCAGCACAACGATGTTCACCCCTGGTAGGCCATCTCCGGTTTCCGCATCGGTAATGCGGCCTTTAATGGTCCCTTTGCTTTGTGCGAACAATGCGGTCGCTAACACCATTGAAAGCAATAAGATTATTAGTTTTTTATGTAACATCTTATCTGTCACGCGCTTGTGAATGTAACATTTAACTCTGTACTACACAAGTCTCATTGAGAAAAATCTTCAAAAACCTTAGTTAAAAATGCAACAGCCTGCTGCTTATCGATTTTTAGCAGGGGAAAGTCAATCAACACCACCGAGTTATCGCCACTCTTAACCCCAACTGTGGGCTGTCCCGTGTATACATTCCCTTGAACCACCGAGGCTGGTGGAAGTCTGTATAGGGCCGTAGCATCGGCTCTGGGTATTAATCCGAAAATACTCCCAATTATGTTGAAAGCTCCAGTACCTGGGGCTACCGAAATTATCGAATAGTCCGGGGTTAAGGAAATGAATTCAGTACCCTGTATAATTCTCGTGATTTCCTTACCAACGGTATCGCTCACGGCTTCAATAGGTAAAAATGTTAAGAGGCTGTCTTGACTGTCTCTGAAATTGAACACCCAGCGATTTCTTTCCCGTAACGCAGCTCCTTCAAAACCAGTAAACAGGATATGGCCGCCTTCGGCTAAATATGAGATGATCCCTTGCTGGCTTTGTGCCAGGGAAGGGCTGCCATCGGCCCACCAGACAACTTTGTCAAATAGCTTCAAGGTTTCTGTAAAATCGATTATTGATGCGGGCAATCCATCTCTCGCCATGTCATATAATGAAAATTCTGGTTCACCCACGGCAAAAAAGAGATCGGCAAAAAAAGAGCGGCTCACGTTGTTGTCTTCATTATTAAAATCATCAACAAAAAGCACGTCGCCGACTTGGTCTTTCACATACCAGACGCCATCCGGCTCGGGATGCTGGAGTGTATTGCTGAAAGCCTGACCAAAATCCTTGGCTCTGATTAAGAATTTATTATCACTGTTGACGCGCAGCCCGCTGTCTGGTGTTAAAGTTACAAATTCTTGGCTTGGCGGCAATCTCCGCCACGGTACAGAGTCGTCGTCTGGTGGGTTCAGGGCATATTCAAAAAATGCCAAATCGTCTCGACCGTCGATATCGGAAGCATTCCAAGAAAAGGTAACCACAGGAAACGTAGTATCAAATGGCAGAGAATTTAGCCGGAACTGAATCTCCGGCGGTGAGTTGCGAACCGGGAAACTTTGAAATGCTGGCGTCGGATCAACCGCCTGATCGTCATCAACCGCCGAAATGTAAAACGTGAAAGTTGTATCAGTTGGCCCTACCGGAACATTGAAGGTGTCCATCAGCGAGGTCGTGAATCCTTTGAGACCACTAGGATCGACTGTATCAGACAACGAGGGGTTACCGAAAAAAGAATAGACAAATCCAATCACGATGCCATCCGGATCATCGCCCCACCAGTGCAGGATGAGCTGACTGGATGAGGTGTCCAGCGATGCGGTCGTGTCGGGCAAAAATATGCTCAAATGCGTCTCAGGCGGTAGATTCGCCGAGGTGCCTGTGATATCACCGCCACAATGGATGCCAGACAAAACCAAAATGAGCATTAAAAAAATGACAATTGTTATGGATTTTCTATTCATTACTAAACGTGAAGCATCCCGACGAATGTCAGCACCAAATGAGTCTATCTAATGATTTTGTGTTTTTACAACTGAGCTTGACTATTCTTAGAAGCTTGTAGGATTTAGCCTCTACATTTCAGCGCCGTCAGATTATGGGTAGCTTATTTCGTCGCGGTCCAATAATTGTTTTCCATGACGAACTGTTAGGATTGAAATCCGGTTTTGATCTATTCGGTAGATGATACGATATTTTCCATAGAAAATTTCTCGCACGTCATCGCGATTTGCTTCAGGAACCATTCTCCCAATCCTGGGAAAGGAGCCGAGCCGTTGTACTTCTTGGTAAATTGAGCTTTTCCACTTCTGGCTTGCAGATCGACTATCTTTAGCAATGTAATCTGCAATATCTTCAATTCGGTTTATCGCATTTTTAGTCCAGACAATTTTTATTCCTCTCCTAAAAGACGCTTTCGGGCCTCTTGGTTACTAATATATTCACCATCGTGTAGCTGTTCCTCCGCAATTCGAATATCTTTGAGTAATTCTAATTCCTCAATTAATGACTCATACTTATCAATATCTAAAAGAACCGCTTTGCTTCTACCATTATGCGTAAGTATTAATGGTTTTTTTGTTTTACTTACTTGCTCTACGAATGATTTGATATTGGCTCCAACTTCAGAAAGTGGACGTTTATCTTGTTTAAGCAATTGACTTTTCATTACAGACTCCTTATTTCTGATGATACTATCTGCGTTAAGTTATGAAAAGAAAGCCAGATATGCAACTACAAAGAATGCTTGTTTGTTCTACTTATTCAATTCAGTGCTTCTCTATGGTCTCTGTGGCCAAAGATATCTCCTACAACCAAAATATAGACTATCGTGATTAAGGATAATTTTTGTAGGCACAAGCAATGGGGCTGTCCAAAAAGGGTTCCGTCATTGCGAGCGAAGCGAAGCAATCCCCTGGCTTCGTGCCTAAAATCAGGAGATTGCTTCGTCGCTTCGCTCCTCGCAAAGACATTCTTAGCCCT
The DNA here is from genome assembly GCA_046758765.1 of bacterium. Classification (GTDB taxonomy): domain Bacteria; phylum Zhuqueibacterota; class Zhuqueibacteria; order Oceanimicrobiales; family Oceanimicrobiaceae; genus JBHIAW01. Next base: position 9,242 of record JBHIAW010000031.1, on the reverse strand, counting down.
TTTTGGACAGCTCCATCTCTTATTTCAGCAAAATCATCTTGTTCGATTTCTCAAAGTCGCCAGCTTGAATTCGATAGATATAGACCCCGCTTGGCATTAAAATACCTCGGTCATCTTTACCATCCCAGACGATTTTATGGTCACCGGCCAACTGCTGTTTATCAATCAAACTCCGGATTTGCTGCCCCAGAATATTGAAAATTTTTAACTGCACCGGCTGGGCCGAGGGCAGCCGATATCGAATGGTTGTTTCTGGATTAAATGGATTTGGGTAATTTTGGAACAGTGTGAAACTTTCCGGGACATTAGAATCTAACTCTTCGACATCCGTGACGATACCTTGAAAATCGTTGTTGTTTCGAGGCTGCAGTTTGAAATTATTAAAAGAAAAGTCGAGTACGCCAGTTAGACTTTCAATGGTTGTGCCCAGCGGTAGAAAATTGGCTGACGTTGTATCCGTTGTAGAGAAGGTATGTCCCCGGTCATCTACGCGAACGCCTCCTGTGCCATCATCGACAACGAACTCCCCGAAATCGCTGGGGGCATCCGGATTGGCATTCGTTATCTCTAGGTTGGATACTCTGACCAGCACACTTTCAAAACTCTCGGCTGTGGGGCTTCCGGTTCGAATATCCCCGGTGTTGACGTCAAACGGTTCTGGCACAGGATTGCCGCTGCTTATGACTGCCAATGCTTCTAACTCAATTTCGGTCAAGTCGAAGAATTCGTTAACCCTTCCAGTAACCGAAACTGAATCTCCACGCGCCACCTCGACGGGTGCATTGGTAAACACTTGAATGCCATTCCAAGCTCCGGAGCCTTGCTGCACGTAAAATCGTCCAAAAAAGTCAGTTGAATCTGAAACTGTGATACCATTTATCGTAACCGTCAAACCGACGTAACCAGAATTATCTCCGAAAGGATTTTTTTGAATATCCTCAATTAATAAACCTTGGTCCCGGACGTGATAAAAAAATCGGTTATTATTGGGTGCGCCTGAAGGGGCAAAAGATTCATTGGTCTCATTATCGGTTGCTTTAATGAAATAGGTGACTAAGGACCCATCAGCTTGAGCGGGTATAACAGCAGTGAAGGTATCTCCACCGGCTGCGTTCATTGGCATCTCAACCAGACCGCCTCCATTTACTTCATAGGATAACATGGCACTGGTTACGGTTCCGTCTGTATCTGTAATTTTCACTGTAATTTCTGCGCTCTCAGTTGATTTTGGTAGTATAGGATTTCTGATAGCGTTGCCTATCAAAGCCGGCACACCCGCACCTAAGATAATATCCGAACTAGGAAACCTGGGGCTTACACTGTTTTCGCCAAATCGAGAATCTACTATCCCAATGATCGAGTTTATTCTAGTCCCCACGGGTGGCACTACAAAAGCCGCCGATGGGTCCACATTTCCTGTGCCTCTAGCGTCTGTACTGACTCGCAAAGAGTCGGAAACCTTTGCTCCAACGACCGCTTGACTACCCTGATCGTCTTCTACAACCCAAGCACTGAATTGATTCAACATATCATTGACAATTGTAACATTTTCAATCTTTACCAAAACTCCCTCCCACCGCTCAGCCGTAGCAAAATCTACGGTGTCTTGTGTGGTACCTCCCAAGTCCGCAGGATCAATTAATACGGGTTCTGGGGGAATGCCAAAACCTAAGATATCGGGTGCTTTAGTGGGTACGAGCTCAGTTATAGTGCTAAATTCCTGAACTCTTCCAGTCACACGAATACTGTCTCCTAACTGAAGTCCGGCTAAAAGATTGCCGGTACCTCCTTGAGTAAACACATTTATACCACTAAATTCCACACCACCTGAAGGATCCATGATATACATCGTGGCATCCCCTTGTTCAACACTGCTGGAAAGGCCGGGCGGTGCGGTAACGACTCCAACCGTGGTCACGGTATCGCCCTCAAATGGTGAAGCGTCCACTGCGATGGCCAAGGATTCAGGCGGTACGCTCTGAATCTCTTGTATGGTTACTTCTGGAAACTGGGCAAGTGTCAAAGCGGGCATTAGTAAAACAAACATTGCCAGCGCTAAGTGTGTCGGTAACAATTTTTTCATCGTTCCCTCCTTTTTTTAGAAATTGTTTTTCCGTAGTCTGGTGGCTTAATGCTTTTGACAAAATTAAGTTGCGATATTTCTTTTATCATATAGAATGGAATCCACCCCTGAACAATATTCCATTTTTTACTTATTAATTCTATCTTCACCTGTTTCATTTTGAGTTGCTGGATAATTTCATCTCCAATTTCTGCTAAATAAATATATGTTTGGATGTTGCCGTCCCTATCCACCTTTATGAGAGAGCTAGACAGCGTTTCTGGATCAAACTTTTGCACATTGTTGGCCGTCATGCCTTTAGCTTCCATTTTGGTGAGGATGGCTGCAATAGGTGAACTTATTTTCAATGCCAGAGTGTCAGAAAGCGATTTTTCTTTAGCCGCGGTGCTAATATTAGAATCAGCGGAGGAAGAACATTGCAGAATGGTGGCAGCTAAATATAACGATAAAAGACTAACAATGAACAATTTAGTGTTTTGCATTGAAGCCTACTTTATTGTTGATTAATAAATTAAATGAATTGATGCCAAGATGTCTCTGCAAATTTTCGGAATAATCATGCGAAAATTTGGCTTTGTATTTAGGGTATTTAAAATAAGTGCCTGCCAATATAAAGCATTTACTTTAAAAAAAGCAAGGAATTTCTTGGTAGATGACTTGAGTTGCATTGATGAGAAATCGTGACTGAAATCAAATAGGCTGAAGAAGATATATAAATATTTATTGATCCAAATAATTCATTGCATCTGTTTCAATTATATTTTAAATTTCAAATACACAATATGACTAAGAAGGTAATGGATGTCCATTTCCTTCAAGATGCAATTTTTTGTGGCAGCTAAATCTCAGATGAACCACATTTATTAAATCAGGTTAAAGTAAGGTATTAATTTTCTTAACTGATGTTACTATCATTTTAAACAAAGGGAGCTTTATGAATCATTTAATTAATTTCTTGAAAAAGTCCTACAGTTATTTTCTTTTAGTGACTTTTGTCATTGGCTGCGCCGCAGGTGTGGGTCCCACACGAACTAAAGCGCAGCGGACCAGCGGCCTGTATATATCCGCAAAAGATTTATATAATAAAAGAAATTATATTCAGGCCATATATCTTTTGAAACAGGCGATCGAATTCGATTCCACTTTTGCTGAAGCTTACTATGTTCTCGGTTTGACCTATATCAAAATCAAAGATTACCATGAGGCCATTGATAATCTAAACAAGGCTAAAGAATTAGAGCCAACCACAAAAGACCCAGGCTACAACACCGCTGACATTAAGTTTAACATAGGACTGGCCTATATTGGTTTAGAGGATTACGAAAAGGCCAAAGAATATTTGAACGAGGCGGTTTCTTTTCACCCAGGATTTGCCAAGGCGTATTACAATTTAGCTTATATTGCAGAACAGGAAAATAATAAGGATGAAGCGTACAAGAATCTAAGAAAAGCTATCGAGGCCGACTCAGCGATGAGTAAAGCTTATATAGGTCTCGGTGTATTGCTTAGAACTGATGGGAAGCTAGCAGAAGCGCAACAACAGTTTGAAAAAGTTATTGTGGTTGATAAAAAGAATAGTGTGGCTCATAATGAATTAGGCAAATTGTATCGGGAAATGGGTCAATACGAAAAAGCAGCCAGCTATTTGCGCCGGGCCGTGCAAATTGATGATAAATTCATTGAGGCATATATCAATCTCGGCTCTGTTTATGTAGACTTGAAATCTTACGACCAAGCAAGGTCTACGTTTAACAAGGTGGTACAAATCGATTCGACGCTTCCAGAAGGTTTCATAAACTTAGCTCAAGTCTATTACTTTTTGGGTGATACAACGGCTGCTTTGGAGAATTATCGAAAGGTATTGAACCTGCAGCCAGACCGTCCACTGGTGAATTTTCAAATAGGTCAAATTTTGGAGCAACAACGTAACCCAACGGCCGCAATCGAATCCTATCGCAAAGAGATAGCTGTCAATCCGCAGCACGCATTTAGCCATTTTAATTTAGCCGTGCTATTGCACAAAGCTGGCAAGTTAGAAGAAGCAGTGGTTGAATACAAAAAATTCTTAGAATTAGTGCCCGAAGGAGATGAAAGGGCAAAAAAGGTGAGAAGAATGCTGAAGCGATTAGCTGGAGTCAAATATTAAATTAAATGATTGTACCTTCTACTCTGCTTCTGCTATTGTAGTGCAAGATACTCATAGTTTATTCAGCAACTACGTCGCTCGCTAAATGCAACTCTAGAATTGCGTATTTCCGATTCGGTTTTGGGTTCTTCCGATAATTAGCTGCAAATAGTTGATCACAGCGATGCTAAGCCTGTTTGGATAAAGTAAAAGCATTGGTAACCGCGAAAAGGTTTTTACGCGAAAGAATGAAGTGTTGTTAGATTTCGCGTTGGAATATTTTCGCGGTTAAAATAACTGCAGAATTTTTAACTCTAAGATACTCAACAAAAAGTAGAATATTTTACAAGTGATGGTAATTATTTGAGAACTTGACTGCTTTTGAGAACTGTTGTTCAATGGTAGGTTGCTTTTGGTATATCTTTCGAGTTTTAGATTTGGAGTTTGATAACCTAGCTAATGTTTGAACGAAAACTCGATTCTTAATGTCATTCCGGCAATCTTTTGAGCCGGAATCTCATCATTTCAGGCAGGAGATTCCCGCTTAAAGCATGCGGGAATGACAGGAAAAGACTGTTTTCGTTCAAACACTAGCTAAAGGGCTTTCATAACAGAAAAGGGTGCTTTGCGTAGCACCCTTTTCTGGTGGAATTGTGGTCGATCTATCTAATCGAGGTCAATCTATCTACCATGGCTCGGGGGACAGTAGCCACCTCCGCCTATCAGAATTCTTATTCCGCTGCCGTGACCAAGCCCGGTTCCGTCGTTTGAACCAGCGGTGTAAAACTCGGTTTCGGGTGCTTCACCGTGTATAGGCGAAAACCCAGCCGCTGAATCAGCAGCTACTTGCTGCATAATGAAATTGAACGATTCCCGCAGGTCACTCAAACTAGCTAAAGAAGCCAAGACCACCTGTTCGTTGCGTGTATTGGGCTTGGAACTGGAGCTTTCCCTTCCCGCCGCCGAAGATTCCGTGCCATTAAACCCATTCTTCTGAAAATCTTGAAGTTTTTGGCCTAAAAGCTGATCGGTAGGATTAGACTTGTTGTTATCATTTTCAAATTTGACATCGGTCTCGGTGACCAAGTCAAACTCAATACTTGCTGAGTCTGTGACATGCTCAACGTAATATTTTCCAGCCAAAAATGAGGCGAAAGCCATGCCTATGAATATATGGAGAAAAATGGATATGCCTAAAGCACTCCGTGTGGTGACACCCTTACGAAACCGATTGCCGAGTTTTTCCGCCACCGTCTTAGTGTGACTTTTTAAGATTGAATACATAACATCTCCTTTCTGACAAATATGTTTTTTCAAAATTCTACTCTATTCAACCTTTTACCTCAATCATAAATTCCCGAAATCTTTGACAAAATTACAAATCTTATTCATAATTATTCCCGGCAAATCAATTAAGCCTGGTTAAAACATACTCATCTGAGCTTTACTTTTATCCTCCTTTTTGAGTTTTCGAAGCTCCATTTTTTTCATTTCCTTTAACGAGTCTTCAATGTCGCTCAAAAAGCGAGAAGGAGAGTTTTGACATTTCTGGCCAAAAAGAAACCGAGATTTTGCATGCGTCAAAATCAGCTTTTCCTGGGCTCGCGTCATGGCAACATAAAGCAATCTTCGTTCTTCTTCTAAGTTAGTGTCTTCTCCTTGTCGAACGAAAGGAATCAAATTTTCTTCACAACCGACAATAAAAACCACGGGAAACTCCAAGCCTTTCGAAGCGTGCAAGGTCATCAAAGTCACTCGATCTGCTCGCGTATCATATTCATCGGTTTCTTTTTGCAGAGCGGTTGTTTCTAAAAAATCTCCTAAGCGGTTACTAAAAGGTTGGGCCTTTGCTAAAAGCTGTTTTACTGGTTCGGAAGGTTCTTGATCTGCAGCAATAGATTTGTTACTATTTGAATATTCAATGATGAGCTCAATTAACTGGGATACGGACTTAGAATCTGCAGCGTTTTTTAGTACTCTTAAAAAAGGTACTATTTTAGATAATGCTTTCTTTTGAGAGGGTGTAAGAAAATCGAGGGTTTCAAATTGTTGTAAAACGTGCCACAAGGGTTTGTTGTTTTCAGCAAAAACAAATAATTCTCTTAAACCTTCGACTCTAATTCCTGGTTTTGAGTGGTTGAATATACTCTGAAGATGATAAATGGAATCAGGATTGTATAAAAACCACAAATAAGAGAGTATATTTTTGATCTCTTTACGTTCATAAAGGGGCGTTTCACCAACAGTTTGGTAAGGAATCCCCGATCTTCTGAAAGCCTCTTCCACAAATTTGCTTTGTGCGCTCAGTCTGTAAAGTACCGCAAAATCAGCAAAAGACCTGGTGGCAGTATCATCTTCGGTCCCAACGCGACCGGAATCCAAAGAAAAGTAGCTGGTGCCGCCCATCATTTTTTCTATTTGGTGTACCACGTATTCGGCCTCGGCTTTGTGGGTGGGCGCAGGATAAATCTCCAGTTTCGTCTTACTTATCAGCTCTGACCACATTTCGATGTTTTTCCTGTTGGCGCTCTTAGCTATGACCTGCCCGGAAGCGTCCAAGATCATTTGCGTGGAGCGATAATTTCGATTGAGATGAATTATTTTGGCATTGGGAAAATCTTCCTGAAACTTCAGAAAAAATTCTCTATTAGCCCCTCGAAATCCATAGATTGCTTGATCCGGGTCTCCGATGACGCAAAGATTTACTTCAGGTGCCGTCAACAACCGCAGCATCCGATACTGAGCGAAATTGATATCTTGATATTCATCCACAGAAATCCATCGAAAATGATTTTGGTACCTTTTCAATATGTCTGGATGCTTTTCAAAGATAGAAACAGACAGAGAAATCAAATCGTCAAAATCAAGTACCTGATTTTTGAGAAGAGCCAATTCGTAATTTTGATATATGTTAACAAATTCAAGAGCATCCTGAAATTCGTCCTGCTCTTGACATGCTTCTGGAGAAAGAAGTTGACTTTTGGCTGAGGAAATTTGATTGAGGTACCAATTGATTTCCCTTTCGCTCATAAAAACATAAATACTTTTCAAAAACTTACGGCGATCGCCTTCACTGCAAATAGAAAAATTAGGTTCTAATCCAATGCTTGCTCGTTCTGCCCTTAAAATCATAGCCCCGAGAGCGTGAAACGTTTTTATGGTGATTTGGCTCGTGATTGCTGGACCGAGCAATTTTGTTAAGCGTTCAGCCATTTCCTCGGCGGCTTTGTTGGTAAAAGTAACGGCTAAGAGATTTTCAGGAGACACGGCTTTTTCAGCAACCAGATAAGCCATGCGGTGAGTTAACGTACGAGTCTTGCCCGTGCCTGGTCCGGCCACGATGATGAGCGGAACATCAACGCATTGAATAGCCTCTTTTTGCTCCGGGTTAAGTTCGGATAAAATAGGACCTTTCTCTTCGTCAATTTGGCTATTTTCTATGGCTTCGGATTTTACTTCTTGAAAAAGTGAATCTGTCGGAACAGCCATTTTTTTCTGCTTTGAATTGTCTGCTTCTTGTCCAAGGCCGTACGTTTTGCTCTCCATGGCATCGGAAACTTTTAAGGGTAGTTCAGAAGGCGGTTTCGGTTCCTTGGTTTTATTTTCAGGTGCAAAGAAGCGTAATTGAGTGGAGAATGCTTTTCGTTCTTCTGCTTCGAACAGCCGGATGATACCATATTCACCGTCAAAACCCGCGGCCACTTGAATTTCACCATTTCGCATTCTTCTAACAGCTTCTGCCAAAAGAGTGCCCCCGATGTGTTCAATATCTTCCAAAGGAACATGCTGAAGGATGTCCAATTCCGGCCCAAGTTTAGACAAGAGAATTTCAAAACTCTCGCGAACGCGTTTGGAGCTGGCACCAACCTCATACACCTCTGCCAAAATTTCCGGCAGTGGAATGAGGCTTTGAAAGGGATGGCTGCGCGCCGGCTTTTCACCTTCCTCCCGATCCGCTAAGGTCTCTACCCGATGCATAACTCCCACGGTGACGTATTTGCCACACTCGGGACACAGGCCTTTATGTTTTAGTGTGGTGTGAGGGTCCCAGCGGATGCCGCATTTGCGATGACCGTCATAATGGTATTTGCCTTCTTCTGGGAAAAACTCTATAGTTCCCCAAAAGGCTTGAGGATCACCTGTTCTTAAAGCACGAAAAATTGCAGGATAAGAGAGTTCAGTGTCAAAAACATTAGCTTCGCGAGCAAGCTTCTGGGGTGAGTGAGCATCGGAATTAGAGACCAATGTGTACCGGTCTAAAACCGAAAGCCGCCAATTCATGGATGGGTCAGAAGAGAGGCCAGTTTCTAGAGCAAAAATTTGAGGTGTCAAATCTTCGAAGCACTCTTCCACCGAATCGAAGCCAGACATAGAACCCAAAAGGGAAAACCAGGGCGTCCAGATATGGGCGGGAATGAGATAGGCCTGAGGATCGGTCTCCAAAAGAGTCTCCAGCAATTCGCGCGAATCAAGACCCAAAATTGGCCGACCATCGGAACGTATGTTACCAATTTTTTCTAAAGCGACCTGTAATTTTTCAACGGCTTCAAAAGTGGGCAGAAAAACCACATTGTGAATTTTGCGCACTTTGTCATTCTTCTTGTAAATATTGCTGATTTCACCAGCCAACATAAACCGAACCGGATTCTGACACGCTTTGAAGACCTCTCTTTGGATGGGTGTTGAAAATTCCTCCTTTAATTTGAAAAGGCCTTCCTCTGCTGGCTGCAGTTTCTTTTTCATTTCTTCCAGCCAGCCAGGATGGGCGACATCCCCAGTACCCACGACATGAATGCCCTTGAGTTGAGCCCATTTGCTGAGATATTCGAGATTTAAGTCTTTGCTGGTGGCGCGAGAAAAGTGAGAGTGAAGATGAAGATCTGCAATGTACTTCATGTTTAGTACCTCTGGTTTACGCTGTTAATTTTAACTCAATGTAATATTTTTCTTCGGAATTGTCAATAAAGGAATTGGGAATTTAGGGAGCAGGAAAACGTAGGCCAATTAGGTTCGAAGAACTAATTGACAGATTTA
>JBHIAW010000030.1:0-21764 GCA_046758765.1 bacterium | reverse complement strand
TCCGAGACCAGAAATTGGGTCGTGGTGCTGGATGTGGATGAAACAGTGCTGGACAATTCTCAATACGCCCTTGAACTAGTCGAGATGAATGTATCTCATACTCAAGAATTGTGGGTTAAGTGGGTCTTGCGAGAAGAATCCACTTTAATTCCAGGAGCGAAGGCCTTCATTGACAGCGTTCGAACACTTCGACCTAAAGCCCATATTGCTTACCTTACCGATCGTAAATTCGAACAAGAACAAGAATCAACTATTAACAATCTTCGGCGCTTAGGTGTGTTCCAGGAAGGCGACATTCTGCTTACCAAAAAGGGATCAGAAGATACCAAAGAGGGCCGGCGTCGTTGTTTGGAGCGCGGCACTGGCCGGTGTGAAAAATATGGTCCCCTGGTGATTCTGGCCTTGTTAGGCGACAACATCCGGGATTTTATGCCAGTAAAAGGTCTTGAACAGGCTAAATTCCTCCGCGAAGAACAAGTGCCACAAGACCCCAATTGGGGACGGAAATATTTCATGCTGCCGAATCCTACTTATGGTTCATGGGAGCGGGATTATCAATAGCTCTTGAATCACCACAAAGTCACAAAGCCCACAAAGAAAAATTAAATAATATAAATATAAATAAATCTTAAATATTTAGTGTTTGTGAGCAGAAATTTATTTTGACTTTGAGCGGGAGGATTATTATATTTTGTAAGAATTTAGCCGTCTGAGGAAAATGTCATTCCGTCAGGAACCTTCGTACGCCCAAGTACCCAACGTTCGATTAAGCTCGGATGAAGTTCCAGGGAAGATGCCTGCGGCATGACAGAGAAAAGAAACTACTTCAGATGGCTAAATACATACTGTATTATAATCTTCAAGAAATGAAGCAGCTTTCCAAAATTCCATTCGTCAAAATTTCGGCCACAGGTAATGATTTCATTCTTTTTGATAATCGTGAAGAGCGGTTCAGTGGGCAAGAAGTAGATTTTTTCCATCAGATTTGTCAGCGCCGTACTTCCGTGGGCGCTGATGGCGTGCTTCTCATCGATAAGAGTGAGCGGCATGACTTTCGGTTACGCTATTTTAACGCCGACGGTCGCGAATCTGAGATGTGTGGAAATGGCGCTCGCGGAGCAGCCTACTATCTAGTTCAAAGAGGCATTGCCGACAAGGAAGTGACGTTTGTTGTAAACTCTGATGTCTACAATGCTTCGGTTCAAGGGAATTGGGTGCGGCTCAAAATGCCAAGTGCCCGAGAATTACAAACCAATGTGAGAGTAGTTGAAGAAAGTTTTTTAGAAGAAGGCGGATTTGTAAACACCGGCGTACCTCATTTTGTCCTGTTTACCAAAGACCTTGAGAATCTCGATGTGTATTCTTTAGGCAAGAAATATCGACACCATTCTGTCTTTCATCCCAAAGGCACAAACGTGAATTTTGTTGAAATACTAAGGCATGATCAGATAAGAATTCGAACCTACGAGCGCGGGATAGAACAAGAGACGTTAGCCTGCGGTACCGGTGCGGTCGCTGCAGCATTTATTGCCTATTTAGAGAAAAAAACCAATATGCCAACAGAGGTTTTAACCCGGGGAGGTATTCTTAAAGTTTATCAGGAGCAGTCTGGAAAGCACCTCTTTTTGGAAGGCGAAGTTAAGATAGTCTATGAAGGAAGATTGATGTCTACCTAAATCGAGCGATTTTTATGTCATTTAAGCTCTTAAAATTGAAACCGCAGATAGACCTTGGAAACAGAGAGGCAACATGTTATTTATTCCATAGGACACTCTACCCATCCTAAAGAAGAATTTATTCAAATATTACAGCAGCAGAGAATTCAATGTCTAGTAGACGTGCGGCGGTTTCCTACTTCAAAAAAACATCCTCAATTTGCACGGGAAAACTTGGCGGCGAGTTTGCAGCAGGTAAATATCGACTATATATGGTTGGGTGAGCTGTTAGGAGGCTTTCGAACCCGGGGCTATGAAGCTTATGCGGAGACGGAAGCATTTAAGTCAGGTCTCGAGCAACTGAAAGATTACGGCCGAGAAAAGGCTACTGCTTTCATGTGTGCAGAACTCTTGTTTTTTCGCTGCCATCGCAGGTTCATCGCTGAAAAGCTAATCGAACAAGGTTGGAAGGTTGTACATATAATGGATCAAGGCAAACTGTATGAGCATAGAGGAGGAAGAAGATGAATAAAATAATAATTGACGGTTACAATATGATTCATCGGGTACCCACCCTCTGCCGATTTCTGGATGTAAGTTTGGAGCGTGCTCGTGAGGAGTTGATTCTGCACTTGAAATCTTATCTGATACATCACAAGGTGCACGTTATTCTGGTTTTTGATGGCGCTCATCCTTCCATTGGCTTAGAAAGTAGGAATCCAAATAGTTCATTTAAAGTTTTGTTTTCTAAATTTCCTTTCAAAGCAGACCCGGTTATAAAAGATTTGATTACGAAAGAAGAAAAGAAAAGGAGCCTGACCATCGTGACCGATGATGCCGATATCATTCGATACGCTCAAGCTCAAAATGCAAAGTTCTTGTCGCCAGTTAATTTCTATGCTCGACTTGAAAAACGTTCTGTTAGAAAAGAGCTTAACAATAAGTATGACCAAGACCTGTCAGAAGAAGAACTATCTGAGTGGCTGCAGATTTTTGGCGTAAAATAAGTTAGCGAGAGATGGAAAACTCATCTAATTTAGATGAAAAAATCTTACGTAAGCGCAAGGCCATGGTCACAGGCATGGTAGCGCTTACCGTTATGGTGCTACTTGGCTTCAATTTCGGTAGCTGGGTCTTTCTTAAACAGATGGGGAGCTATTTAGAAGCAGAGTTGGGCAGACGATTGCAGGCAGTAGCCACCTTGACAGCCAAGACCATCGAATCCGGAGATTTCAGTTATTACATTGAAAGTGATCAGATGTCTCTCATATTGCCTTCTATCAATTCCATTTTAACCAAGGTTCATGAAGCAAACGAGTTGCAAGGCGTGTATCTAGTGGATGATATGTATCGTGTTCTTGCTAGCAGTCACAACATATTTCAGCTTGGAGAAAGACTTACATTTTTGGAAGAAGACAGCGCATCCTTCACACAAGCTTCAGCAGGGGTCCCGGCTGTTTCTCCTATGTTTGTAGTGCAAGGCAATCGATTCAAAGGCGCCTACGCTCCTGTGTTGGGTACGTTAGAAGATGTAGCTGCGATATTAGTGGTCCAGGCCAGTGCTGATTTTTTTGACCTGTTGCGTCTTTTTAAACGAGGGTTGATTTTCGTTGGCGTAATCAGTGTGGCAGTGGCCGTGCTGTTTTCTTTATTCTTATTTTGGGCCATCTCCCTTCTCATTAAGACTCACGAATCGCTCAGGAAGGCGGAGCGTTTAGCAGCGATGGGCCAGATGGCGGCTACCGTGGCGCATGAAATCCGTAATCCTTTGGGGATCATCAAAAGTACGTCGGACGTGCTAAAATCAAAATACGCTCCCAAACATGAGCCTGACGAACTCTTTGATTATATTCCCAGCGAGGTGCGGCGTCTGAATCGACTCGTGAGTGACTTTTTATCTTTTGCTCGAGATCGTGACTTAGAGCTCAATGCTTCGGATCTTAAAGACTCGGTTGAGAAGTCTTTAGCTTCTTTGGATGAAGAATTCCAAGAAGCTCATGTGAAATTGGAAACGGACTTTGAAAACCTACCTCCAATTAGCCATGACGAGGATGCGGTGAATCAGGTGTTGCTAAATCTTACGTTAAACGCCATTCAATCTATAAATGGAGAAGGTAAGATTTGCGTGCGGCTAAGAAAAGAAGCCCGAAAAGGCCGACAGTTTGTCAAAGTAGAGGTGGAAGATACGGGCTGCGGATTTCACGCAGATCAGGAAAAAATCTTCGAGCCTTTTTACACCACAAAAACTTCAGGAAGCGGATTGGGTTTGGCTATTTGTAAACGCCTTATTGAAAAACACGGCGGTTGGATCGAAGCCGAAAGTCAAATAGGCAAGGGCACCATGATGCGATTTTATTTGCCAGTGACGCTGAAATAAGAGGTAACTGGAATAATTATTTAGAAAAAAAATACTGGATACTGGACATATTCTTAGCAGGCTTAACTGTTCCAAAATATATTGAATTATTCATTTTTTATAGCTAAATTAAAATATAAAAAATTTGTAGATATATGACTACAAACAAACAATTAATTGAAAAGGCTAAAAGTTATCCCTTTTCTTTTCCAACTAGTTCATATATATTTGTGAATGGTAACTATAATAAAATTGTCGAATTTGGTTTTGATCTTCTAAAAGATAGCAAGATACGTATTAACGGAGAAACTGTAAGTTTAAATGACTATCTTAAATCCATACCAATTAATTCATTACCTAATTTTTCAGATCTCATTCCAGTGCTGGCTTATGGCTCGAACGCCTCTTATGAGCAGCTGAAACGAAAATTCTCTTGTTTCCAGAATACGGTTATAATTCCTGTTATTAAAGCTCGTTTATACGATTTTGATGTTGTTTATTCGTCTCATTTTTCCAAATATGCTTCGATTCCGGCTGCCTTGCAATATTCTCCCGGAACCATAGTTGAAACTTTTGTGACTTATTTATCGACATCCCAACTTGCCCACATGCATAAAACCGAATCGATTGGCGTAAATTACTGTTTTGGGCAATTATCTAATATTCAATTATCTCTTGATAACAATTTTTGCTTAAGCGAAATCAAATCCTATTTTACCCTCCATGGTTGTTTGTTTATCAATGGTTCGCACATTAGTCTATCTGCCGTCCCTGCTAAAAATAGAAAGTTTCCTGAAATGAATGAAGTTGAGGTTTTAGGTGTGATCAAAGATTTACTTGATAACAAGAATCAAGACTTGGATTCATTCATATTTGAAAACATTACGAGCGAAGAAATAAGAATACATAGAACCGAGTTATTGAAACGAACGGCCAAAAATCTTTCCTACAAATATTTTGAAATATTAGAAGATTAGTCCTGTGACCGACAAAAAGAATCAATTCTTAGTTAGGGAGACCGAAACAGACCAGCGCAAAAAAGCAAAGGACGATTATATCATCTGTCTGAATCCTAATCTCAAAAGGAAGCTTGGGTTAGGAAAATTTGCAGTAATTGAGCACACCATCACCCATCAAAATAAGTATAAAAATTTTGCGGCGCATTGTCGCGTTATCATTGATCGGTCCCTTGAAGATAACGAAATCAGTACCGATCAAACTGTACGAAATGCTATTGGTATACCATTTATCTATGACCGTGATTTGACCTTTGTTGAAATTTATCCTCTCCATTTATCTTTTTTTCAATATTTACTATCATATCTTTCATATCTTTTTGGTAGGAGATATTTATTTTTGCGGACATGTAAAGCGGACATCCCCGATCTGGAGAAGAATTTGACAAGAGTTCCCATGGATGCTTTTAGATTGCTAGGGACAGAAGTAGGTAATAAGATTGTCATCGAGTCCCCTGTAAAAAAGGACAAGAAGGATGAATATGTATTAAAGACTTTTGCGATAAAAGCGTATGAGTTATTACCAGACATTCTTGAAAGACGAGAAAAACTCGAAGCTCATGATCTTTCTGCAAGATATCCGGATGCCGAAGAGATATTGATGGTTTCTCCCGATATTTCACGAATATTTCTTGATGCCCACGGAAGGGAGGTCTTAGGAATAGATTCTTTGGATCCAGTGAAAGCTAGACGAGATTTGGCTGATTTGTTTTTGAAGGAATTCAGGGAGTTCGGCATTATTTTCTTTCTTTCACTTTTTACAATCGTACAAGTTCTTCCTATCCAAGTCACATGGATAATGTTAATTCCAATATGCTTTTGTTCCTTAATATTTGCCTTATTCTTAGTGCTAATTAACATTAAAGCTCGAGTAAAATAAAAGACGTTAGAGCTTGAACCAGAAGATATTCAAGCGGCTTTAACCTAGGCAGCCCGAGGAATAGAAGAAGAAAAGATTTATATTGAAATATTATCGTTTTTTAAGGATCGACAACCATGCCCAGTGGAAACATTCTCGTCATCGATGACGAACCCAAAATGTGCAAAGTATTGAAATTTGCTCTGGAACCTGAAGGTTATGCAGTAACCACAGCAGAAAGTGCTGAAACCGGTCTTGAGAGATTTAGCCAGAAATCTTTTGACTTGGTGGTCACGGATTTAAGAATGCCGGGCAAAGATGGTTTATTTGTATTGGAGAATGTAAAAAAGCAAAGTCCTCAAACAGAAGTGATAATGATGACCGCTTATGCTACCGCCCAAAATGCCGTAGAAGCTATGAAAAAAGGCGCGTATGATTACATCATCAAGCCTTTTGAAATGGACGAGTTGAAGCTGAAAGTGAAGCACATTATTGAAAAGCGACAGTTGGCACAAGAAAATGTACAATTAAAGCGTGAGCTTAAAGACAAATATTCTCTGGAAAACATGGTGGGCCAAAGCGGGGTCATGCAGGAAGTATACAAGATGGTAGAAAAAGTAGCGCCTACGGATGCCACCGTCTTAATCGGTGGGGAAAGTGGTACAGGCAAGGAGTTGGTGGCACAGGCCATTCACTTTTTAAGCCCTCGATCCTCCGAGCCGTTCGTTGCAGTCAACTGCGGTGCGCTTCCAGAAAGCCTTTTGGAGAGCGAACTCTTTGGGCATGAAAAAGGGGCCTTTACCGGGGCCGATAAGATGAAAGTGGGACGATTTGAGTTGGCTGGCGAAGGTACCATCTTTCTGGACGAAATCGGTGATATATCTCCATCTACTCAGATTAAACTCCTTCGGGTTCTTCAGAATCACCAAATAGAAAGAGTCGGGGGTACACAAACAATTCACATAAAAGCTCGAACCATTGCGGCCACAAACCGAGATTTGGAAAAGGCACTTAAAGCAGGCAACTTTCGCGAAGACCTGTATTATCGCATCAATGTGTTCCCCATTTACCTCCCGCCTCTGCGCGATAGAAAAGAGGACATACCCGAACTCGTTTCGCACTTCCTTAAGAAATTCGGAAAACAAGAGACCAACATAGAAAGTACCGCGCTTGAACTGCTTATGAAATATCGTTGGCCTGGCAACGTGCGGGAATTAGAAAATGTTCTTGAGCGTGCTCTGATAATGTCCGGTATCGGGGTTATCAGAGATGAAGACCTACCGCAATACATAAAAGACGTCTCTGTCTCTGGCCCCGGTACCTTGATCGAAATCCCAAAAGAAGGCATTTCTTTAGAAGAGATGGAAAAAAAATTAATTAAGAATGCCTTAAATAAGGCCGGAGGAAACAAAAGCAAAGCTGCTAAACTTCTTGGAATCACCCGACGAAAATTATATTCGATGATGGAAAGGCTTGGCGATCCTTAATCCAATAGTCCCGGAACCTTCATAATTGAATGTACTATATCGTACACTTTAAAGTGTACCTCAGAGTGCGATTCTCTAAAACCTATTTTCGCATGTTTTTCCCTTTATCTTTATTATTTCATCTAAGTCTTTTATTTATAAACATCTGTTGAATCTGACTTTGCCGTGTATCCATCTGGCATACCCTTTGCCAATCAAAGAATGGAGGAAATTCGCTGTAAAGCGAGGTATTACGTCATGAGTAAATGGATTATAAAAATATTTGTGATCATTCTTGTTTGGAATGGTCTGTCAATTGGAATAGGATTTAGCCAAACACAAAATGACCTTGTTAAGGCTTTAGAGAGATTAAACCGAGAGTTGGATATGGTCAAAGAACTGGTCTACTCGTTTCACAATCAGCGTGGCATAGAACTGGTTAAAGAAGCCGAAGGCTTAAGGAATCAAGTGGTTGCTGATGTTCATAATGACAATTTTGTGGCTGCGGGTGCGAAAATTAAGATGGCGTTTTTTAAATTGGAGCAGGCGGTGAAAATTACGCTGGAAGGACCCGTAAAACGACTCCGCAGTCGTCTGGAGGAGCTGATGAGGCAGGCAGATAATGTGGTTCTGGGCAGCCACCATAAAGAGGCGGAAAGAATCCTACGCGAGGCGAAACTAAATCGAGATGCAGCAGAACGGGCTTTAACCAACATGCAAGTTAATAAGGCGGCAGAACATTATCGAGTCGCGGTCAATTTGACAAAACGTTCTATTGATTTAGTTCATAAAGCGGTTAACTCCCTTAAGGATAGAATTAATGAAGAGCGTAGACGTTTTGAATTATTGCGAGAGCGCGCGCTCGAAGTGGTGGAAAAAAGCGATGATCCCAGAGTAAAGCAGGTATATGATCAAGCCATTAAATTGGCCTTATCGGCTGAAGAGGCGTTGCGAAACCACAAATTTGAGTTAGCAAAGAAATTCTTAAACCAAAGCATATTACTTTTGCTTAGAGCGATGGATATGGCTAGTGGAGAATCTTCCACTGTGGTCGATAAGACCGACATTGCGCTATTTCGATTAAAAGATCTGATCGAGAATTCCAGGGAATTTATCCTTAAGAGTCATCGACCCAGGGCGAAATTGCTTTTTGAGCGAGCTACACGACTTGCAAGAGAAGCCGAGTTGGCGGCTAAGGAAGGTCGTAACTATGAAGCTCTTTGGAAAATTGAAGTAGCAGAAAATATGATTCGTCGAGCGAGAAGACTTGTCGAAAGAAGAGATGGTCCAAGGTTTACTAACAAAATTTCCCAAGAAATTGAAAATACGAAAAATGATATTGCTCAAGTTAGAGAGAATTTAGCTCTCGGGTCACCGAGAGATGCGGAAGTATTAATTGATATGGCTCAATTTGCAATTGATAGAGCCGAGCGGGCCTCTTTGGCTGGTTTTCACCGCTTGGCTTTAGAATCGGTTCTGGCTTCCCAAAGATTCCTAACAAAAGCAGAAAGAATTTTGAAGGCTCAAGAAGCTTTTGCAATTTCAAAAGAAAAAATTGAGGTAAGGTTGAGCCAATTGAATGAAGCCATAGAGGAGTCAGAAAGAAGAATAGCAGAATCAGACCTGGATTGGCCTCGACGTATGTTAAACGGAGCTAAAGATATTCGCAGAATAGCCGTGGACTCATTTCACAAAGGTAACTATCGAGCTGCGGATGAAGGAATTCAAGTTGCTTTTGAGTTAATTAGGAAAAGTCTAAAAAATGTATCAGAAAAAAGGAGGTGATGAGTTAGTTCCAAAGAAGACCGGTTTAAAAAAAAGCCCCGCCGAGCCAACGGAAGCCCTCTGAAAAATGGCCCAGGAGAGAGTATCCGCCAAAGACGGGGCCTAGCATGTGATTAAGATTTGGGCCAGAGGAGGAGAATTTCCATGATTACTAACTCTTAAACTCCCATCTGTAAAATCAATGTAATATTTTTTGCAAAAAAAGTCAATCAAATTTTAATCACTCAACATGGAGGTAACATCATGGGAAAATTGAAATTCTTAATGATTGTAGTGCTGGGTCTCTTGTTTGGTGCAAGCTTTTTTAGTGCAGCCTACGCTCAAGATGTGGATATTCTTGTAACACCAAACGAGGTCCAACTCGAGCCTGGTGGCAGCATAAAATTTGAAATATTTGCTTATTCCACAATTGGCGACAATAGAGTGCCAGAAGAAATACAGAGTATTTCTTGGAGTGTCGAACCCGACTCTCTGGGCAGCATTACAGACGATGGCTTTTTCATAGCCGGCAAACATATTGGAGAAGTGAAGGTAAAAGTCATTGCCGTTGTTAAAAATATTGAAATTGTAAAAATTATTATAGTCAAAATTGGCAGTCCCCCCACACCTTTTTTCAAAGTAGTAGTGGTACCAAGAGAGGTGGTTGTGCCGCAAGGCGCTGAGCAGCAGTTTGAAGTCGTAATTTTGATTCCCTCTGGAGAACATGTAAGACCCAAGCATGTAAGATGGGAAGTGGTTCCGGAAGACCTGGGGACAATCAACGAAGACGGTCTTTTTACGGCTGGCGACGAAATAGGTCAAGGAAAAGTTATTGCTTTGGTGGAAATAGATGGCCTTACTCTCAGGGCCGCTGCACATGTCGTTGTAAGCCCACCTGCAACGGGTGCCATTGCCGGTACCATCACAAACGATTCAAACGACTTACCAATTCAGGATGCTCATGTGAAAGCGGTTCGTTTGGGCAGAATCCACTGGGTCAAACATAGCACGAGCGATGAACAAGGCAACTATTTGATTGGTGAATTAATTCCCGGTATTTATGTTCTTTGTGCTAACGCCGAAGGATTTGTTGGTGAGTTTTATGATGATACCAGGAACTATTTGGAAGCAACCCTTCTCACAGTAGACAATGATACGCTTACCAATAAGGATTTTGCTCTCAGTGAAGGCGGCAAAATAACTGGTACAGTCTTCACAGATGTAGACAGTCTACCCTTGGCACATGCACATGTTGTGGCAATCCTGCGGATCAATGAGCGATTCGCCCATCATGTTCTCACCAATAACGATGGTTCTTATCAAATCGCCTCTCTTCCTCCTGGGGACTATGTGGTCAGGGCCAATGCGCCAGGATATAAGGGGGAGTATTACGATGATGCTGAACGGCTATTCGACGCTGAATTGCTGAGAATCGATGGAACCGAAACAATCGAGAATATTGATTTCGGACTGGCTATGGCGAGTGCCATTCTCGGAGTTGTAACAAATGCCGTGGATGACTCACCGATTGCTGGGGCACGCATCAGGATTTGGTTGAGTAATGTGGTGGCGGCTCATTTGTTTCACAGGGAAACTCGTACCAACGAAAATGGTGAGTATATAGCCCAAGTTCGGCCGGGGAGGTACATCGTTCATGCGTCCGCTGAGGGATTTAATGGAGAATTCTTTGACGATGTTAGAGAGCTATCCTTGGCAACTCCGGTGGAGGTCTTTCCTGATTCCCATACCACAGGTATTGATTTTGATTTAGTACCCCGTGGTTCTATTTCAGGCACCGTTGTTGACCAGTCCACGGAAGAGCCCATTGAGGGCGCTGTAGTGGAAGCCTTCAGGGAGAATATCGTGCTGGATGTAGCTTCACATATTGCGGGATTCCGGGCTAAGACCGATTCTCTGGGTAAGTATATTATTGAAAATTTACCGTCTGGAAAATATCTCGTGCGAGCCATTGCGGAAGGGTATTTGCCGGAATTTTTCAAGGAAGCGCCTACTAAGAGAGAAGCGACTATCGTTACGGTGTTTGACAGCACAGAGGTTGACACCATTGATTTTACACTGGAAAAAGGCGGCAGTATTTCTGGCTTGGTGGCTTCACAAATGGACAGTATGCCCATCCCAAGGGCATTGGTTCGAGTTTGGGAGGCCAACACTGGGTTTCACCGACGGGCCTATACCAGAGACGATGGTACCTATAAAGTCGAGGGTCTACGAACCGGAAATTACTATGTTCACGTGATTGCTGAAGGATTTTTCCCTGAATATTATGATAATGTGCGTCTTCGTGAGAATGCCACTTTGGTAGAGGTTGTAGCCCCAGATGATACGCCTGACATTGATTTTTACCTCGAGCCGTTCATAGAAAAGAGAGGTACAATTGCCGGCCGGGTATTCTCCGATGTGGATGGCTCCTCTATCTTAGGAGCTGTTGTAATAGCGGTTGAAAGAAGGGAGTTAATCCCGCATATCACATTTACGGGCCCAAGAGGCTTTTATAAGTTGACGGATTTGAAGCCGGGTAAATATTTTGTATTTGCCTGGGCCGAGGGCTACATAGGTGAATTTTTTGACAATGCCAAAAACTTCCGCCAAGCTGATCCGGTTTTCGTCCATTCAGGGGAGGTAACCCATGGCATTAATTTTGGATTAGCTCCCAAACTACGTAGGGGTGTTTATGCCATTAGCGGCAGAGTTCAATCCGCTGCCACAAGCACTCCTGTTGGTGGTATTTTGGTTCAAGCTCGATTCGAAAATGACATAACGGTCAATGCCGTTACCGATGCTAATGGAAATTATGTTCTCGCAGACTTGCCAGCCGGAGAATATAAAATCGAGGCAACCGGCGTAGGGTTTGCTGACGGATATTTCGGCGGCACCAATGCTGATAACGCTGCTACCGTGTCTGTCGGCGATGGTGAAGATGCGGCGAACATTAATTTCAATTTGGATGTGGATAATGTTACAAGTATAGGCTCTGAAAATAATCTTACCTCAGTGCCGGAGAAATTTGAACTTTTCCAAAATTATCCTAACCCATTCAACCCTGAAACTTCGATCAAATACCAGCTTCCCAAGGCTTCAGAAGTTACGCTGAAGATTTTCAACATCCTTGGTCAAGAAATCCGTACACTGGTGGATAAACAACAAGAGGCCGGTGTGTACACCATTAAATGGGATGGAAAAGACAATTTCGGAAGGCATGTGGCGTCTGGAATCTACATATTCCAGATTAAGGCTGGTGACAAATTTAGAAAGTCACAACGCATGCTGCTACTCAAGTAAAAAATTATTAGTTTAACTGAGGGGCTGTCCAAAAAGGTAACCTGGTGATTCTGAGCGCAGCGAAGAATCTCCCGTTGCGTGCGTAAATGTGGAGATTCTTCGTCGCTTTGTTCCTCAGAATGACGTAAAAATCAGACTTTTTGGACAGCCCTCGGTTAAGTTTCACAGACAATTTATTATTCACCGCAGAGGAAGCGGAGAACGCAGAAGGGAAGGAATATTAATCCCTTATCGCTTAATATTCCGTTGACCTTTGAGATTTGATCGGCCGGAAACAACCGCCTGGCATACCTACCGCTTTACCTTGCAAAGATCAATGGCAGTCTTGAGGCCGGATGGGACCTAACTCCCGCTGCACTTCAGATGAGAGAGGTGTAGCTTAGAAGTAAGAAACACATTAACACCGGAACAGTTTAGAGAAATTGAAGTCTCTCAAAAAAGAGCAGATGAAAAAGCGGTTTCAGCGCCGGAGAGGTATTCGAGGTCGAAGAACTCTGCCGCCTCTTAGGGGAAATGAAGCACCTTTTGAACCTGAAAGTATCATTCCAAACCAGGATCAAATTGAAGGTGAGTCCATGAAAATTTGAACATGAACCAAAAAAGCACTCCAAGGGGTAAGATGAAAACGAGGTTTGCAGTGCTTGGAAGTATGTTGCTGTGGTGCATTTCAGAACCCACTTCTTGCGGTAAAGCGAACCGTGCTGGCGGCGTTAATGGATGCTGTTAAGACATGAAGAAACTTATGTAGATTCGATAGTCGAACCAAAGGAGACCCCATGCGTAAACTGTTTCCCTTTGCTGCTCTCCTTCTCACAGCGGCAACGGTGCAAGCTCAACTACGCCCAATAAGAATCCTGGCAGGGACCGCCACAGCCCAGAATCACAGCGCTGGACTAAAGGTTGTTGCGGCTCCCAACCGCATGGTTGTGCTTAATCCCGGAACCGGAAACGCCGAAGTCCGTAGTTATGAAACCGCCAAACCTTCGGATACCATACAATTTCCATTCGAAGACTCTCCGTTTGGATTTCACCCGGCAAGTGTTTATAAACCAGGTTATCCAGATAACGGATTCATTGACGCTCAAAAGATAGGTGTGAGATGGAGCCGTCAAGGTGTCTATGCTTATTGGTTCCTCATTCAACCCGACCTCTCAAGTCCTTCTTCAAATTTACAATCTGCTGGGGCAGGTAGTGAAGAGGCTGGTGGAGGGAAACCAACCCGCAGGGCGCTATTCGGTGACCTGGGACGGCAGAGACAAATGGGGACAAGAGGGGCCAGCGGTGTTTATTTCTACCGCCTGACCAGCGGGTCATTTTCCAAAACGCTGAAACTTCTGCTGATGAAATAAAAGGAGGGTATCAAAAGTGAATAAGATAATAACTCCAATGGCACCGGGTCTTATCCTGCTTGGAATATTGAGTCTTAAAGCCAGTCCTTTGGTAGAGGATGCTCGACCATCACAAAAAGACCCCTACAATTTCGTGGTCATTCTCACCGATGACCAGCGCTGGGATACGGTGGGCGACGCAGGCGTAAACGCTGAAATTAGAGAGATGTTCGGTCGGACCATTATGCCTGAGGTCGAACAGTATCTGGTGGCAAAAGGCGTCTTATTTTGGAATGCTTTTGTTACCACGCCACTCTGCTGCCCGGATCGAGCGAGCACTCTGGCCGGAGGGTTTTATGCGCACAATACCGGCGTGCTTACTAATCGACCGCCAAACGGGGGCGCCCAAAAATTCAAAGATAGCGAGACTTTGTCCACCTTGCTTCAGAATGCAGGGTATCAAACAGCTTTCATAGGCAAGTACATGAATGGATATCCAAGCATAGACCCTGAGGGTTATGTTCCGCCTGGCTGGACGAGATTTGTCGCAACTTTTAAAAAGGACTCGTGGTTGAAATACTCGGTGGTCATGGGCAGGAGCGGCAGCAGTCCGTCCATAGGGGTGATAGAAGACCAGACTCAATATATCACTGATTTTCAAAAAGATCAGGCCCTTGATTTTCTGGAGCAATACGGCGATTCGCCTTTCCTCCTCTACTTCAGTACGCACGCCCCCCATGCTCCGGCCACGCCGGCTGCCGGGGACGAACAACTGTTTTCTGGATATACCTATCGAGGCCGGGCTTATGGCGAGACCGATCTGAGCGATAAGCCCGCCTGGGTCAGGAAGCAAGCTGAGGAATTTGAAACAGAAAGAGACGCGAGGGATGAGTTCCATCGAAAGCAGTTGCGCTCCCTCCAGGCCGTTGATCGGGCCGTCGGGGCCATTGTAAGGAAAATTGAAGAAAAAGGAGTTTTGGATCGAACTGTGCTCATTTTCACCTCAGACAATGGCTACTTGTGGGGTGAGCATAAGCTCTGGGCTAAGAATAAACCTTATGAAGAAGCCATTCGTGTTCCCTTTGTAGTGGTCGTGCCCGGTGTCAATTCCAGGACGGATGAACGCCTGGTTGTGGCGAATCTTGATCTTGGCCCAACCATTTTTGACCTTGCTGGAATTTTGAAAGAAACGGATGGACTCAGTCTTGTCCCGCTTCTGCAAGACCCAAATGCTCCTTGGAGAGAAGATTTCCTGGTTGAAAGATTTGGCGGCAGCGCATTATTTGCCGGCTTACGAACCGAACAATGGAAATATGTTGAATATGGCACCGGCGACACGGAGCTTTATGATATGCTCGACGACTCCTACGAGGAAGAGAGCAAACATAATGACCCACTTCATCAAGGTCTCGTAGATGAACTGGATGCGCGCCTCGAGCCATTGAAAGGTTTGGTCATGACGGTTTTTTCAGCGCCAAAAGCCCAGGTAGGTCAGCCGTACAGCTTCCAACTTACGGCCTGGGGTGGCGAAGAACCGTATACCTGGAGCATTGTTGCAGGGCAATTGCCGCAAGGCCTGACATTAGAAAGCTCTGACGGTTTAATTCACGGGACTCCTCTTACGAAGGAGAAACAGAAGGTTTCCATTAAGGTCGAGGATTCTTCCATCGCCACACAGACCGGCCAGCCTCAATCTTTTGTTAGCGAGTTCAAGTTTATCGTGGGCGCGGTTGAAGAACCTTCATTGACTCATGGTCCAATGGTGGGAGCGGTGACCGACAGCTCTGCGAAGGTCTGGTTTAGAGTTAAACCTGAGGCAGAAGTTCGCGTACTGTTTGCTGCGGATCCGGAATTTGATGAGGAGCCACGTTCGACGCCGGCCGTAACTACGACCGCCGAAAACGATTACACCGGCACCATAACCTTAACCGGTCTGGTTGAAAACACCACCTACTATTATCGAATTCTGATTGATAATGCGGATCACACACCGACGCCGCAACCGCAGTTTAAGACTTTCCCCGCACACGCAAGCTCCGTCAGAGTGGGTATTTTGACCGACATAAAAACGTCTCCTAACAGTGCAGCGCCTGCCATTGAAAAATTATCGGCTGAGAATCCGGATTTTGTCTTGGTCTTAGGGGATTGGGATCACCGGAATGTCTCGAATCTCGAAGAAATGAGGAAGATGCATCAAGAGACCCGCGGAGATGAGAAGGCATCAGGAGCGACATTCAGGGCGAACATTCTCTACAAATTTCCCGTTGCCCATGTCTGGGATGATCACGACTACGATGGGAATAACGGGGATAAGACATTTGCGAATAAAGACGAAGCGATCCAGGCGTATGATGAATATTGGCCTGGTTACGAGAGACCCAATCCGGAGGCCGGCATCTGGTATAAGCTCAACTATGGCGAGTTGGTGGAAGTTTTTATGCTGGATTTGCGCAGTCAACGAGACCTGAATACGTATTTAGACCCGCGCTACATCCCGGATGATCAATCCGGTGCTAATCGGGACGAACTGCGCAATGACCCGTGCCGATCTATGCTGGACGGCGATGAATGTCCTGAAAACGATCCCAAAGGACAAAAGCAGTGGCTGAAAGACGGTCTGCTCAATTCGCAGGCTAAATGGAAAATACTCGCCTCCACGGTGCCCTGGAATAAGACCACCGTTAAGGACGACGCCTGGTGGGATTTTCAAGCAGAGCAAACGGAACTGCTGGCTTTCATTAGAGACAACAACATCACGGGCGTTGTGGTGGTCTCTGGTGATATTCATACCGGAGGAGCCCTGGATGACGGAACCCATGCAGGCATCCCAGAGATGAATGTACCTTCAACGAACTTATCTAGTGCTAGCACTTCTTGTAGGCTTCATGGTCCGAGAACAGAGACGAGTTGCGGAGAGTGGACTCATGGATTCAGACCGGATGGCGCCGGATATGGCTTAATTAGCATAACCCCAGAAGTGGCTTTACTTGAAGCAAGAGATGAGACAGGTGCCGTTGTGTTTGATCTTTCTATCGACCTGGTGACCACTGTGGATGGTGAACAGTCAGGGAAAACCTTCCCAACGCATTTCCATCTGGAGCCGTGCTACCCAAATCCTTTCAACCCGAGGACTACCATCCGTTTCTCGCTGCCGGAGAAGGGACATACGACACTGAAGGTTTTTGACGTGCTTGGTAGAGAGGTGGCGACGCTGGTGGATGATGAGCTGCCGTCTGGCGAACATGCGGTTGTGTTTGATGCTGAAGGTTTAGCAAGTGGTGTGTATGTTTACCAGCTAAGACAAGGAAATATGGAATTGGCAAGGAAAGCGGTTTTGATGAAATAGGTGCTGAGGACATTTTTGCTAACGATAATCAAAAAATATTCGCTTCTGGCTGTAATCAGTTTTTCTGTGCTGGTATGGAGTGATTCAATCACGGCTGACACTTTTATTGTCGCGTCTGCCGCTGACATCAGCAGTGCGATGCAAGTCGCTCAACCGGGAGATACGCTGCTGATGAAAGATGGAATCTGGATGGATGAAGAAATAGTTTTTGAAGGGAATGGTGACAGCCTGAACCCCATCGTGCTGTGCGCTGAACCTCCCGGCGAGGTTATCCTGACAGGAAAATCAAGATTGTCGGTCGTCGGCAATTACTTGCTGGTCGACGGCTTGAATTTTAAGGACGGCTGGATCACTCGGAGGAGCAACTTTGACCAGATCATCGCCATTGGCGACCGGGAAACCGGAAGAAACTCAAATTATTGCCGCTTAACCAATACGGCTATCATTGACTACAACCAACCAGACAGTTCCAGACACCACTTTTGGGTAAAAGTTGCGGGGGCGTTCAACCCACAGACCACCATCGAATATCAACTTCCGATTTCCGGTCATATTATTCTTCGGGTTTTCAATTTACTGGGTCAGGAAATCAAAACGCTTGTGGATGAGAATAAAACAGCAGGAAATTATTCAGTGGTGTGGGATGGCCAGGATAATTTCGGGAAAGACGTAGCAAGCGGAGTCTATGTTTATCAATTGACGGTGAAAGGAGGAGCAGTCAAGAAAACGAAAAAACTTTTGCTTTTGAGGTAATTTTATGAGACAAAATGATTGAAGACAAAATCGTTAATAATTATTTTGCTTTTGCTAAAAAAAAACAACCTGTTGCAGATTTGTAGCACAGATGATGCGGATGACACAGATTTTCACGGGTTTATTTTTATCTTGTGGAGTTGAGATGATGAAATTTCGAATTCAGATAAGTATGTCATTAATTGTTGTCTTTTTTTTCGTGTCCTCATTCTCACAAACGCAATGGACGAAATATTCAAACAACCCTATCATGGTAAAGCAAAACGCCCTGTATGAAACTTTTGCCATCGGTCAACCTACCTGCATCATAGATAATGACACCCTTAAAATGTGGTATGCCGGTGCAGGTCTGCCTTTTACAGCAAGAATATTGTATGCTTATTCAATGGATGGGATTGGTTGGACAAAATATAAATCAGGATCTCCGGTGCTCGATGTCGGAGCGGCTGGCGAGTGGGATTCTAAATGGCTGGACACTCCTGAAATTCTAAAAGATGCTACCGAATATAAACTTTATTATTTCGCGGATAGTGCAACCACCTCTCCGCCTTCAGCGGGCGCAGCTCTTGGAGTTGCAACTTCTCCTGATGGAATCGATTGGCAAAAATATTCGGGCAATCCTATCCTTTCAAGTGGAAATCTCGAAGATTGGGATGGATTCTGGATTGAATCTCCTGCGGTGTTATATGATGACTCAACACAAAGTTATCTGATGTGGTACACTGGCGCCAATACCAATTACATCATCAGAATTGGCCTGGCTACCTCCCCTAATGGTCTACAGTGGGCAAAATATCAGGACAATCCTGTACTGGATGTAGGTCCTCCGGGTTCCTGGGATGATATGTGGGTTGCGGTACCTGCTGTGATTAAAAGAGGCAGTCTCTTTGAAATGTGGTATTGTGGGTTTTCTTCGATCAGCGGATTTGATACTTTACGGATAGGCTATGCAACCTCTCTGGATGGTATTCATTGGTCCAAATATTCTGGAAATCCGCTCTTCTCCACAGTCACCGCACCCTACGATTCGCTTGTAGATAGTCAGGGGCCGTGGGCGCCTGATGTAGTGTTTGAGGGTAGTGAGTATAAAATGTGGTATGAAACAGCCGCCGGCTTTTGCTTAGCCACAGCGGCTCCCATAACTTCAGTAGAAACACCCAGGTTCACCTTTTCATTGAAACTGTTTCAGAATTACCCGAATCCTTTAAATCCAAGCACCACCATCGAATATCAACTTCCGCATTCCGGTCATATTATTCTTCGGATTGTCAATTTACTGGGTCAGGAAATTAAAACGCTTGTGGATGAGAGTCAAACAGCAGGAACCTATTCAGTGGTATGGGATGGCCAGGATAGCTTCGGGAAAGATGTAGCAAGCGGCGTCTATTTTTATCAATTGACGGTGAAAGGAGGAGCTGTCAAGAAAACGAAAAAACTTTTGCTTTTGAGGTAATTAGATAGAACACAGATGACGCAGATGACACGGATTAACACTGATTTTTATTTGCTTTCACATGAAAAGTTGTGATGAGTTAGCTTGAAATTAATCAAATAAATAGGGAGGGTATATGGGAAAACAATACAACAAAGTGGAAAAGAGAAAACGGCGGAAAAAACAAATTAAAAGGCTAAAATTGAAAAGAAAGGAAGCAACGAAAAGGCAAGCCCAATGAAAATTGTGCCAGACGATTGATGAGGACTTAACGTTCCAGACAGATTTTCGATCTGTCTACGCCACGGTTCTTGAAGAGTGGATGGGCGTGGATTCCAACGCCGTCTTAGGCCAAAAGTTTGAAAAAATGCAAATAGTCTGATCGTTATGAAACAGGGAGTTAAACTCATCTTTAAGATTGAGGTAAAATTTCAACTTGTGATTTTTTTGCTAAGCTTGAATCTTGGCTTACTGAACAGTACTAAAGCCCAAGGGCAAGAAAATCTGAAGGAGCAAACCGCGAGCGATGCGGATTCCTTATCTGAAGAGAGATGGAGCGATGAGACCTTTTATTGGATTGAAAAGCTCCGACTCGAACGCTGGTTAAGGGATAATCATGAAGAATTAAATGATGCAACACTATTAAAAGAGATTGTTCGTATCAAAAAAGAAGCGGACATTTTTGCTGCTACCGGGGATTTTGCCTTGGCTGCGCTGTGGTTAGAAACCATTTGGGATTTAATACAGCCAGATACGGACGCCGTTACTTTGGATAATGAAATTGACACCGAAAATATCTCAGTTTTTGATGGTGACATTTCAATTGAAAAGCCCAAGAAATTTAATTGGTCCAGAGAGCTGGTGACAGGGGTTGATCTTTGGAGACAAGAATTTGAGTTCGCATTTCTCCAAGCGGATAGCACGTTCTTAGAAGGAAATGGGAATCCATATACCGGTCTTCGATTGAATTTTGATTATGGCACAAATTATCAAAACTCTATTCAAGGCTATACCTTTTTCAAATACAGCCGGGATTATCTTTCGGGTGAAGCAGACTTTAGATTAATCAAGCCCCTAAAGAATAATTCAACTTGGAAATTAGCAAACCGCATTGAAGGAACCTCATTTCATAATGACTATGATTTAAGATACCTTCAAAATACCTCCTCGTTAACATTTGATTTTCGTAGCTTGGGTGCGTTTTCTTTGGAAATTGCTGATGAGTTCATCATTCGCCGTTATGATAATGAAAGCAGCACCTATCCCAATTATTTTAACAACAGCTTTACTGGATATGTGAAATTAGCTACAGGAGCCAGCTCATTTGTAGGAGCCGGCTACCGTAATATTCAACGATTTCATCCAAATTTTGATGAGAACGATTATCAAGAAAATCGGGCCGACTTTACTTTTTTTCAAACCGTAGGCTACGGCTCAAGCTTTTCTCTTGAAAATCAATTGCGCTTTCGGAACTACGCAAATATACCAGCAGATACCTCCTTCCAATTTGATTATTGGGAAGAGTATTTTAAGGGTACGATTCGACTTGCTTTCAGTGCTACGTTCGGGACAGAATTTGAAGGAGCCATTACGCAGCGTGATTATCGACTAAGGAATACCATTACACCTGATTATCTTCTTTGGGAAGTGGAACCCGAGCTGTATCTTAATCTTAGTTCAGAATGGCGAATAAGTTTAGGTTTTTTTTACAGCAGACAAACACATGAGAAACTATCCAATGTTCTACCCGTTGCATCATTAGATGCTGCGCTCAGCATCCCCTTTGAAGATTATTACAGTTATGGGCCAATTTTTACCATTGAGTTTTTTAGAATTAATGGCTTACTATTTAGTGTTCGGGAATCCTTCTTACTAGAAAGATACCCAAACGCCTTAACCAGAAATGTGCAAAGATTTAACCTTTATTCCGACCGCAACATCAACTCCATTATGTTCTTCCTAACCTGGAATATTTCCTCCCAGTGGCAGTTGGGTGTTTTAGCCAATATGGATGACGATCGTAGCCGAAAAGATGTAAGTGGTGATTCGCAAAATACTATTGTTGGCATTGAAGTCAATTGCTTATTTTAGGTATAAAGGCATGGGGGAATAAGTAGATTTATCGCCATTTCATCGGCCCCTATTCCCTTATACCCTATACCTTGCATCCCCTGAGCTTGAAAAATACTAAAACTCATGTTCTCTAAAGTTAACCCTCATAGGTTTTCGGAATCTGGGATTAATAAGGTTCGTGGCTTTAGAAGAATTGAAGGCTGATGAATGCGAGATCGCCTTTTTATTTCGAGATTGCTAATTAAAATGCCTTGACATTTAGTTGAATTTTTAATAAAATAAAAAAATGGTGAGTATTCAGGTGTCGCCAAAAAAAGCAAAACGATTTTGGGCAAAACTATTATGAAAAGCTTCATTAACGATAAGCAAGCTCATTTTGGTAAATCTTCTCGTTCCAAAATCTTCCTAAGTCTCGA
>JBHIAW010000029.1:0-21952 GCA_046758765.1 bacterium | reverse complement strand
GTGAATAGTGAAAAGTAAATAGTGAATAGTCCCCACCCAACTAGTTTTTATGAGATTATTAAAACTTCTGCAAAATAAAGGAAGATTTAACTCTCAACAGACTAGCGCGGTCAAGCCGCGAATTCGCGTTTCGAAATTCAATCTCTAACTTAGAGAATATTGGGCTAAACTCTTGTTATGTAAATCCGAAATGCGAATTCCGAAACTCGAAACAAATTCGAATGACCTAAATTCCAATTCCCAAAAGTTTCTTACGATGGGTGTTTTGATTTATCTTTATATTCACTTTGAGAAGTTTTGATATTTGTATTTTGAAATTAGATATTGTTTCGAATTTCGCATTTCGATATTCGAATTTTGTATGCACCTAATAAAGATTTTATTGGTAATCCCATAGGGTATTTAAGAATCGTTCTACTAAAAGGGTAGATCGTCCTCCTCTGTCGACTCGGCCTCGTTGGGTGGAGGTCCTTCCATTTCAGCAGGTGGAGCTACTTCTGCGGCCCTCTCACTTTCAGCTTTGGTATCCATCATGGTCATGGTATCGGCTATGACTTCGGTGACATACCTTTTCACACCGTCTTTGTCTTCCCAAGAACGGGTTTGCAAACGACCTTCAAAATACACCCTACTCCCTTTTTTAAGAAATTCTCCTGCAATTTCAGCCAGTTTTCTCCAAAGCACTACCCGATGCCATTCCGTACGCTCTTGTTTATTGCCTTCATTATCTTTCCAGACTTCGTTAGTTGCCAGACTTAATGTGGTTACCGCCGCTCCATTCGGCGTATACCTCAATTCTGGGTCTTGCCCCAAACGTCCGAGCAAAATCACTTTGTTCACAGAATACCTTCCAGTAGACATGACACCCTCCTTCTTAATTAATGATAAGTATAATTAATTAATCGTAACAAAAAAAAACTTCTTTGTCAAGTGTTTTTTAGTGTAATCATGGATTTACACGGAGTTTAAAAAGAAGAGTTAGCCGGTTGAATCACCACTTCCGGAAGCGAAGGAAAACTAAGATCACCATTTTTGTCTCGACTGCGAACATGGACAAAATATCTTGTGGAACTGTCTAAATCCTGCAATTCTACTTCATGCTGATTTTTATTTACGAACATGGGAGGCGGTAACTGTTTAATTGAGACTAAAATCAGACTTTTGGTGGAATAGTAAACATTGTACCCTCCAAAGTGAGGCCTACTCTCGTCTGAACTCGCATCCCAGGAGACTTTTGTGACACCGTTTTCAGAAACGACTTGAACATTTCGAGGAGGGGCTAATTCTGTGATGTCCTTTACTCGGGGTAAAGAACTGGCACACCCCAGGTTCGACAGGGTTGCTACTATGAGTAGTATAGTACAGATTTTCAAAATTTCTAAATACAGATTGTACTAATCGATTATTCTTTTTCCTCGAAAGCCATTTGCCAGAATAATTTTTCAAGTTCCGCCACGTCCAAAAACACCTCTTCGGCTCTGTCTTGTTCTATCTCACTTGACTTTGCGAGCGCCTCGTCAGCTTGTTGTTCAAGAAGAGACACATAAGCGGTGAATTCAGGATTTCCCCAGCGGTCTGCGAATTCATCGTAAGGCTTGGCCATGGGGCCCGCGAGCTGCCAGGCTTGATTATAAGCAAATTCAATAGCCCAGAATGCGGTCGCCTGAACTGGGTAAGGCTCCAAGGCTAAATCGGTCATAAATTTGCAATATCGCTCACAGGTTTTTTGCCTGAGTGCTTCAAGATCAAGGCCGCGTTCTACAGCTTTATCGCGAAACCAGTTAAGTTCATCTTTCAAGGCTGTTAAACCACCCAGTATGGTATCAAAATGAAAGACAGGCGCAGAGGCCAAAAGACGCGCCGCCATCCGGGTAAATTCTGTCACAAATAAGTAGTCTTGAACCAACCAGGTGTTAAACTGGCTCTCTTTAATGGAACCGGATTTGCAGTTATCCAAAAACGGATGTCTAGTCGCAGCCTCCCATGCGTCTTTGTGTTTTTCGAGAAGGGCTTTGCAGATTAATAACATAGTTTAGTTCATTTTGTTCTTTGGTTAAGACCTCGTCTATCTTTTTATTAATATACAAACTCAATAGAAATTTTCAAAGAGAAAAACTTTAGTTGTGTAATGGGAAGGTAACTCACAGTCCGCGTCCCTAGGTTACCAAGCTGAGTGCTCCTCTCGGATTTGGTGCTTCAAGCGCGGAAGATTCCTGGCGGAATGACATCTTGCCTCCCCTTCTGTCATGCCGTAGGCATCTTCCCACTTTGGTGCACTGGGAGCCAAAATCCCCCAGGGATGATGAAAAGCCACTTGGGAAATGTGATTATTTTTGTGGTTACGCAGCGCTAGTCTGTTGAGAGTTATATCTTCGTTTATTCTGCAAAAGTTTTAATAATCTCATAAAAAGTAGTTGGGTTGGGACTATTCACTATTTACTTTTCACTATTCACCTGCGCTTTAGCGCACTAAGTTCTTTGTGACCTTTTCTCATGTAAGAACTTCAAAATCATTCAACTATCGCCACAATTCTGAGCGGACCCCCGCTGCCGCCTTTAATTTTCATGGGCAGGGCAATGACAGTAAAGTTCTTCTCAGGAAGTTGGCCCAGATTGGCGACGTTCTCAAAAACAAGGATGTTCTTCTCAAAAAGCGTTTGGTGACTTTCAAAAAGTGTGGACTGACCATAATCGATGCTCGGCGTATCCAAACCGATGGCTTTTATTGATCGATTTTCTGCGAGCCATTTTGCCGCATCAGGATGGAGGCCAGGAAAGTGAAGCTTAGCCACAGCTTGTTCTCCGCGCTCGTCGGTCCCCATGTATTTGACCCGATCCGGCCAATATTTTCCGAATCCAGTGCGCAGCAGGACAATGACGTCATTGAGCTGAGTGCCATGCCGCGCTTCCCAAGCGGTAAAATCCTCAACCTGCACCTGATAATCTGTGTTTTCATTACACTTATCAGTCACATCGATGACCACACCCTTGCCGATTAGTTGTTCAATGGGGATAGCATCGACGCTTTTGCCATCTTGGTAGAAATGGACTGGCGCGTCGATATGGGTACCGCCATGTTCGGCCGAGGAAAAATTATTGGCTGTATAATAAAATCCTTGCTCGGTCACCCCTTGAAAAACTGGTTCTAACTGAAACTCCTTGGACGTGGGCCAATAAATGGTCGCATCTTCAAAAGAATGCGTCAGGTCGATGATCTGGCCCGAAGGGAATTCCGGCTGAGAAGTCCTACATCCAAAGAGAAAAAGACAGTTGATGAGTCCAACAACTAAAGCAAAACGTTTCATGTCTTCCTCCTTTCTCCATAATCTGATTTCTTAGATTCTCTATAAAGCGGTTCTTGGAATTCTGCAAGAATCATTTTCTCCAACGTTGGAGGCATAGAGTAAACAAATTTGCACCTTTCTAACTTGTTAAAATCCTTACTGAGCTGCTTGGGCTAATACCGAAGACGGCTGGGTTTCCAACCGTCTTAAGACAACATTAGCTATTTCTAGCGGCGCTTGTAGCGAGATGAAGTGGTCTACCTGCGGTATTATTAACAATTGCTCTTCTTTGAAAAGGGGATTTTCTCGCAATTTTGTAATAATTGATTTCTGGATTTTTCTGAAGCTTATTAGTTTATCCTTTTTTGAAAAGATAAAATACATTCTTTTCAGAGTGCTTTCAGAGAGATTATCCGTAGAAAATGTGATCTTAGAAAGAGAATTCAAATTGGCTATGGCTGCATCCTTTTTTGGAGCGTAATCGGTGACTATCATCTTAATGAAACGCTTGGCTTGTGGGTCGTTAATGGCATGGGCAAAAAACAAATTCACAAAGGGTTGCAGCAAATGTCGAGGGCCGGCAAAATTTGCCAATGAAGCTAATGGTTTAATCACCCTTGACAGCAAGGTCAAATTGGCATCAAAACCTGCGTTTTCCAGAAATATCGCTTGGACTTCTGGATGCCCATTTATGATGTCTGTGCTGGCTGAGTAAACCGCTACCCCTCCCATAGAGTGCCCCCAAACCGCCACTAATCTTTTTATCTGGCGTAACCGTTTCAGTTCCAGCAGCGCCTCCCGAATCTGTCGCGCATATTGTTGAACGGTGTATGTGTTTGACTCATTTGGCAGAGACCCGCAGTATCCAAACAAATTTATCGCTATGCAATCATGGCCTGCTTCTGTCAAAGGCTCAGCAACCGTTTGAAAATAAAGATGGTTTTCACAAAATCCGTGCACTAAGGCAATCGTCCCCTTACCCTCCCGCATTTTGGAACGGTAATGGCAAAAGGTCGTTCGTCCCAATTTTGTTTCTATGTCAGCCGTTGGGGTAGGAAGATTTGGGCGCGGTCTGCCGAAAAATAAAAATCCCAAGAATAAAAGTACGACAATAATCACAAAATAAAGCATTTCCCTCGGCTCCCTATTTACATCATCTTAGCAACAAACTAATTTAATAAAAGCCTTAACGCAAAGTCAATGATTTCTGTCAGCAATGTTGAAAAAACCAAATCTTAAACATTCTTTCATGCCTGTCTATTTAATGCTTAACACACGTCAATAGACTGTACTGCGAAGCGTTGCCATAAACCACAAAAGTAGGGATATAAAAATATCTCTGAGTGGCAGCAACTAGAGGTATTGAAAACTTGTCTAATCTTTTACGTAGCAAATAAAGTATAAATCGTAAAATAATAATTTTACCGTTTCTGCCACCTCGCTCAAGACAATTTTTAATTTTGCATTTTTCAATTTGCATTTTGCATTTCTTACGGGAATTTTATTTCCAACCCAAACCTCGGCCGCACCCGGACGTCCAACTCGAAGGGGTCTACATCGGCCAAAATGCGATCGCCAATGTTGAACCCTGATTTGAGCTCATTGGCGAATTCAAAACTAGCTCCAGCAAAAAAATGAACTTCGACTGGAATACCAGTTGGGAAACCAAAGCCCAAGCCTACCAATGGCTCGATGTCATCATCAATTCGAAGGCCAGCTAAAAGATGAAATGAACTGGCAAGTGTAGGTGCTTTGGTATCTACGGCCGTAAAATGGTAATTGATAACCCCAAACGCAGCCAAGTCTCCATTGGGTTTGGGACGCACAATTATTGTGCCGTCCTCACCAATAAGAAAATCCACATCATCTATCGTAGTAATAGCTGTGGCAACCCCAAAGCTCCAGTGTTCTTTAGCGGTATTGTCAAAAACGGACGTGGCTAAAAATTCTTCCGTTTCTAAATCTTTCTTAACAATAATTGAAATGTCCGAATTCTTCTGAAATTTTGGTGGAATTTCAAATTTTCTAACATCGATCCAAACGGTTTGAGGCCCGCCTAAAGCAACGAATGGAATAGGAATCTGCGGAAAGAGTGATAGAAAATCCAACAAGTTTTCTTCAAAAGGGGAGGGTTTTGCAGTGAGTACTGTTGAAAGAAAGGATTCAGCTTTTTCTCTTTTAGAAATAAAGACATAGTATAATGTATCCGCAGTTAAGCCGTAAAGTCGTGTATCATAAAATGACGAGCCTTCATGGAATAATCCAATCGGACTCATTTTGTCGGTAAAATTTGCTACCACAATGTAGTAGTTGCGTTCATCCAGTTCAAAATCGGACAAACTCAGCAGTTTTCGCAAGCTGTCTGCTGCCCATTCTACTTCACCTTCAAAAAACCAACGATAAGCCTTGCCAAAAAGGTCTTCAGTGTCATTTACCTGAAAAGGTGCCCCTGGCACAGGCTTTGGCACGGTAATAACTTTGTCCTGAGCAAATAATTTGAAAACAAGAGAAGAATATAACAATACCATCAAACTGAGCCGTAGGATATAGGCTGTCATCTGTCCCTCCTTAGAATTGTGAAAAGAAGTGATTAAGTTTCATTAATATTACCGTTTCAAAAGGAAAAACGCAAGGGAAATGTTCAAATAGATTTACATTTTAGAACGGATATACTTGATCTAATGAAAAAATAGAACTAAATTCAACAGTCAATCGCACGCTCCACCTACAAAAGAATTGAATCGGTAAAATTCAAAAGAGAAAAATGATTAGAAAAAACTTATTCTTGTGTTTATCTATTTTACTACTTCAAGCTTGCAGCGACACAAAACCTTTTATAAGAGGCCTAATGGTAGGCGATCCCAACCAGCGACCTGATGGGCCTGAAATAGTAACATTTTATGCTTTAGGAGACTGGGGTACGGGAGACCAACTGCAAATGGCCGTCGCATCGGCGTTAAGAGAAAATGTGGCTGAAATTCAGAAGGGTCGAAGAGTTCGGCCGTTTGTTTTGGGTCTGGGAGATAATGTTTACGACAAAGGGCTTCCCGATGGTTGGAATAACCCCGTGGCTCACCAACTTCTTGACCAGACTTTCGGGCAAATTTATGAAGATGTGACATACGAAGGGAGAAAACTTGAGTACTATATTATTCCTGGTAACCACGATTACCATGGGAAGGCAGGAGGGAAAGATGGCTGGGGCGATGTAATCCATCAGGAAACAACTGCCGAAAGGATTTACGAACCCTATTGGAAATACTATCCTGTTGATCCCGAGAAAAATGCCGACACCAACGATTCTACCGATTACCAGAATCTAAAAATGGCAGACATCTTTAGCTTAACGCTTCCGGAGAGAATAAACATAAGTGATTCAAAAATAATTGCGTTCACAGCCATCGATACCCAAGTTCTGTTGGAATTATATCAAAAAAAGGACTACGAGACCGTCCAAAGACACTGGCATCGTCTGGAATCACTATTGGAAGGAAACGTTGATTGGAAAATCATCCTCGGACACCACCCTGTGAGAAGTCATGGGCGACACGGCGGGTTCCGAACATGGGTCTGGTGGCTCCCGCCGGTGTTTTTGTATACTATCATTGATAAATGGATTTACAAACGGCTTCAGGACTTGGATCATCCGGCAAGTGTAAGACTGCAAAAAGACTTGTTTGATACTATGAAAAGGCATAATGTTCAAATCTACCTGTCGGGGCACGAACATAGTTTACAGTTTCTCAAGATTGATAATGATAATTTTCAGATCATTTCAGGCAGCGCCGGGAAGCTGTCTTCTGTTACTCATAAGAATGACACTTTATTTTCTCATGCCTCCCCTGGATTTGCTCGATTCGATGTAAGTAGTAAAGAACTGTGGGTAGAATTTTTTCAAGTAGATTTGAAAAGCTCTCGTTATAAATCGTCAGCTTTGTTTAAGATTACAAAATAGTGAATCAATTGTGCCGATTTCCCACCTATTGTAAATCTTTTTTATATTCAAATTATTCACTGATATTTCTCTTGACATTGTTATTACATTTTCGTATTATTTTTTGATTGGTATGCAAGACCTATTGGTGGAGTCAAGGGGCTGTATTTTTATAATTTGCGGCTTAAGGTAATCCAGCTAAAAGACGGCCGGTTTTCTTATGGAGGGCCCTTTGCCTCATGTCCCTTTAGCTTCAATAAGAAAACCGGTATTTTTCTCAAATGCTTGTGGGGACATTTGTGATTTCCTACATCTCTCTTAACATTCATGGACAGTATTGGCATTCAGGCCTTTGCTTTTTTTCTTCTTTGAATAGTCCCTTTCAACCAAATTCAAATTAGTAGTTATGCAATCAAGCTTAAGCGTAAACATCTTTTATTCTGGAATCAACCTGATGAGCATTATAGATCTTAGAACGGTCGAGTTTAAGCACTTACTGAATATTTGCGTTAATCGCCGCCATCGCCTTTACCAAAAAGCCTGGAATGAATTTGAGAATCGTTATCGAACCGTAATCTTAGGCAGGATTCGTAATTATTTGATCAAGTGGAATACGTCCAACAATATTGACATAGTTTATGATATATCGAGTAGCGTAACCGTCCGATTAATAGACAACAATTTTAGAGCCTTAAAACAATTTCGTGAAAAGGAGAATGAAGCTAAGTTCATTAATTTCCTAAATGTTATTTGCAGACATTCAGCTTACTCCTACATGATGGAATTTGTTAAGAAGAACGAAATATTGAAGCAAAATGACGAATCCAGCTTAAATCGCTTCTTATGTGACCATCCAGGTGTCGCCGAAGATATTCAGGACTTTGTGGTAAGTGCGTTGAGGCATTTGCTTTCTGACACCCATAAAAGCACGTACCATCAGGAAAGGGATATTCTTGTCTATCTTTTACGTAACATTGCAGGTTTTAAAGCAAAAGAAGTGGCGCAAATTCCCTTGTTAAAAATAACCCAAGGGAATGTTGATAATGTTGTTAATAGGATTTCGCAGTTATTATTAAATTAATCAAAAAAAAGTGAGAGATTTGCAGATTTTTTGTACTCTATTATAAGTGAATAGGGTAGCATCTCTCAATTTTCACGTGAATGTTTGAGTAACCAAAAAGTAACACAATCATTTGAAGAAAGACAATCATTCAAAACATTTATCGCTTGGTAGTTTAGCTGCCCTTGTTTTATCTAAATCAGCATTAAATAAAAATCCTGACATTGGGGAGCATCTTGATAAGTGCGAGTTTTGCAACAATAAGTATTTGAAGTTTATAGGAATTCTAAGAAAAGTGTCAAAGTCTGACTATGCGGAAAGCCTCGAAACACTGGTTGGTTGCAGTTGCCCGGCTTCAGAAACTGAGCTAGAAAAGAATCCATCTATCTTTTTTGCCCTCTTGACTGAAAGCATCCGAGCGGAGAGTGCCAGCCGGCTGTTTGGCCACTTGAATAGTTGTTATCATTGTCTGGAATCATTTGCAATTAATTGGAATGACTATTTGTCCATTAGGACTTAAGTCATGGAGGAAAAGGGATATGAGTATTAATACTGAACATTTGAAAACTAAGCATATTTCTCATACTGTGCTAAAATCTGTTATTACAAAAAAGGACTTTCATCTATTGAAGTCTTCAGAAATTAAGGAGCATTTGAAATCTTGCAGCAGATGTAGTGAAATCATTGAAATCATAAAAGATGCGCAACAATTTGCAGGCCAAACCAAACCCGACAGTGAGCTCGGTCATCCATCGAGATTGTATTTAAACGAGACCATCACCAGAGTCTATGACCAATCTTTAAGCGCTCAAGAGGCGGCCAACTTTTTGCACCACTTAGAGACCTGCTCTCAATGTTTCAATTATGTTGAGCTGGTCTTAGAAGATTCCCTAACCCCTTTGCCAGAAAATGTCGAGCAGGAGTTGGCGCTGTACTCGAAAATCTCTATAGCTGAACAGGCTTTGGGATTGGTACCGTCTCATTCCGTCCCAACCGTAAGATGGCAAAAGATTTGGGGAAAGGTGAAAAGTATCAGTGCAGGTATATTGGAACCCGTGACGCTACGACCTGCAGTGGGTTTTGCGTTGTTGATATTGTTAATAATTGGATTAACAGTGGGCCAAAGCCAATTGAGAACATGGCGAGCTGGGGTCTACACAAAAGCTGGCATGAATCTCTTAAGAGAAGTCTGGACAATAACGGATGATGACTTGCGGCCCAGCGGCAATTTCCCTATGAGTATTTTTTCAATTACGCACGGTCCGGGCTGGTCTGAAGCAGCGGAGCCAGCCCGTGAGGATTTCGCATCTGCCTTAAAATGGGATAAAAACAACAAGGCAGCAAAACGTGGGTTGGCTATCTACTGGTGCTTTACCGGACATTTGGAGCATGCGGACAGCTTATTGGGAGATCTTTTGGAACAAGACAATATGGATTATGAATCGTGGAATCTCCTTGGTTTGGTAGCAGCTCGGCGGGATAATATTACGACAGCCCTGAATGCCTTTGAAAGAGCTTTGGAGATTCGGCCCGATTATCCAGAGGCAGCATACAATAGAGCGATGATTTTGCAGCAAGTTGGAAGACTCGAAGAAGCGAAAAAAGCCTGGAAGGATTATCTCAGAATCGACAGTCAATCCGAATGGTCAAAGGTTGCTGAAAAAATACTTTCATCTTTTAGATAGCCTTTAGAATCCGTCAATTGGTAGTGTTATGCCTAATGTGAAGTACAAGCTCATAGATATTGAGAAATTGCTGGGTAAGATTACAAGATCAAATAAGGTAAGATCTGTATCCACCGCATACTTGTCTCCCTTCAGGCTTTCTAATCTTTGCGTGATTGACTTCGGCATAGCGGGCGGAGTTGTCTGGGCGTTATGCGTTTCATTATTCACCATCTTGGCGTTCAATGGTAAAGCCTTATTGATTACCAATTACTTGGAAACCGTTTACCCAGGCTACAGCATCTCTTACTTAGCTACGGCTACTGAAATTCTATTCAGTTTGGGAATTGGAATCGTTATGGGATTTGTCGGTGGGTTTCTATTTGCAGCGTACGTCGCTTTACTCTACAATTTTTTTGTTGGACCGGCTGCTTATAGAGTCTGGGTAACAATTAAAGGTACAATTCCAGAGGGAAAACCAGTTGTTCTCATTAACAATCATAACAAAGAGCATTTAACAACAAAAGAAAATCCTTATACTGTAGTTATACTGGCAAATCCATTTATCGAATCCCCTTCTAATTCATCCTCAAAGCCAGCAGAGTTTAAGATAGACCCTATCTTAAACAAACCCGATATTTTTAAGGCCAAGGTGAGTTTGATCTTGTCAGGCTTGGCTAATAATTACGTTGTCCAACATTTTATGCCCAAGATACGTTTTGTTGCTATCTTCGATCCGGCAATGGGAGAACTCGATCAGTTTGACCAAAAGCGCATTTTGACCGGTGAGGAGCTAAAGGATATGAGCTCAGACCAACAGAAATGGCATGAGATGGCAGCTCGTGCTCTTTGTCGTGAATATTTCGTTGGTGGGATTATTGGACCGGTGCAAGGTAGAATTAACAGATACCTTGAAAGACGCTATCCAGCAATCGGTCGAACTGATATAGTTTTTGCCGTAACAGCGTCCGAAACCCACATTCGCTCTTCGGCCCGCTTCACGGTAGACGATGAAACAGGCGTTG
The DNA here is from genome assembly GCA_046758765.1 of bacterium. Classification (GTDB taxonomy): domain Bacteria; phylum Zhuqueibacterota; class Zhuqueibacteria; order Oceanimicrobiales; family Oceanimicrobiaceae; genus JBHIAW01. Next base: position 10,985 of record JBHIAW010000029.1, on the reverse strand, counting down.
CCGATAGTTTTATCTTTCGCGCAACTCCAGATGCACCACAATTGAAAGGATATTACAGGCCGTACGCCGAGATTCCTGGTATGGTAGCCTATTCGGCTTGGGATGAGCGCTTAAAAACACCGATCCATGAGTTCGCTCATGCCATGTCCTCCAGTAAGAATGGATTAATAGATGACGAGTATTATGATGATTTATTCTACGACACCACCAAAACCATTGTAATCAATAAACGCCATGCTACTGCAGAAATGGATATTAATAAAGATAAAATATTCCAGCCCGGTGAACTCCCTTTGATTTTTTCTCAATACATTGAAAATGGTAGAATTCGCGAATTTCTTACTGATAAATTCCGTTTCACACTCTCTTTTTGGCGGTCATTCGTACCGGGGCGTGCCAGTGCTCGTATACCGTGTACCATGGACCGGTCAGGTGAGTTGCATCAGTTCGACTTGTTGATCCATCATTTTATGTCACGGCGCCTGAATGCTAAAGTCGGATGACAATTAATTATTTGGAGGTCATTATGGAGCATCTCGATAAGGACTTACACAACCGACTACAGGCTCAACACCAGGAAAGGGATGAAGCTAAGATTAAACAGCCTTTGACCGACGATATCTTAGAACGGTACGAACAGTTGATCCAGGCACAACACACTCTCCGCCAGATTATAGAACAACAATTGCCTTATCAGTGGCCCTTTAGACGACCCGCAACGCAGAAAAAAGAAGCGAGTCCGTCACCACCCCCTTTTGATTGGCTTGAAAAGCAAAACCCCAAGACAGCCGAGAAGGCACTGGAAGCGGTCGATGAAACGATTAGTGAAGTTCACAAGCTTTACATGTGGGATTATGATAAAGTACAAAGGGAGTGGGTGGCTAAGCAGCAAGAAAAAGAGATTTACAGATTTAGACGTCCGCTAGTCAAAAAACTTAGGACGACTTTTACTGAAAAAAGGAAAGGCTTCCCTGGGTTTTTTTACCTCATTGTTCTACCATTGCTGATCGGCATTTTGACAATTCCATTTCTACCAAGTGATCGATACCGGGCGGGCATTTCTAAGACTTTTGCACCACCGCTCCCATCACAGCAATATCGGCTAAACGATCAGGAGATGAAACTCCTTGATGAGTGGTACGATATTTCTAGGTCAGGACAGAATTCTTATGTGGATGCGTTTGTACTGGTCAATCATGAGGAACTAAAACAAATAGGAATGAAACTGATTGAACAAGGAAATCTGTGGAATGAAAGGGGGAATGTCACGGAAGCCAGAACCCGATTCATCTGGGCTAGTCACATCGGCACGGTGCTTCAACGCGCAGTAAATGATGCAGAATTGATTATTCAAGTTGGTAATCTACATCAGCTCCCTGCCGAACAAACTACGGTGAAATGACCTTGACCATGGGATCGTGGATCAGAGTTAATCCGTTATTTTTATAAAATTATTACCATGCGTTCTCCTTCACAAATCAAATACTATCTAATGCGCAATTGGAAGAAAGGTACGCTGCTGATAGGCATTATTATTGGTTTAATTATTTGGGCACGTTATGGGATTAAGACCACACAAACCACACAGACCGAACGTGTTTTTGCTTCGCCTGACAGCGTAACAGCCTACCGGTTGAGTTCACAAGATGAGAATATGCTTGCGGAGTGGCAAGAACTTCAAGGCAGCGGCAAACCGCATAGTCTCCACAACTGGGTGCGCGAGCGCTATCTACCTTTACAAAATATTGGCTTGAAGCTCTTAGAGCATGTAACCATTAATTTCGCTCAGGGTAACCAGCAGCTTGCAACCAGCAAAATGGATATCTGTACTGCCATAGCAAAGACGTTGGCTGAAGCGGTAGGCGATTCATTTTTATGGGATCAAATTCAGTTCTTTAATAGGTTAAATGAAAGACAATTACAAACACGGGCTGTGGCGAGTGCTCTATATGCAAACGCCTATGACAAAGTTTATGCAAGAAGTATAGAAGAAGCTCAAGAATTATATGGAGATGTCGTTGAGTTAGCCCAAGAGATTAGTGATGACAAGCTACAAATTGACGCAATGGTTGGATTACAATATACTTATTATTATAAAAGCCAACACCATTCGGGAATTGATATCGGCAAAAAAATTGTTAAAAAGGCCGAACAAGTAGGTTACCGGCGACGTTTGTCAATAGCACTCCAGCAAATTGCCGACGCTTACCGGTATCTCGATCAATACCATGATGCTCTTGAAACTTTAGATAAAGCTGTTAGCATCGCTGTACTCATGAATGACCGTAAGGTTTTAATTCGCAGCTATTTCTCCCAAGCACAACTTTATTATCGCATGGAGAATTATCAAAATGCCGAAAAAGCTTTGCAAAATCTGAGTGAGATTGATAGCGAACGCAAGTACAGTGGGTTGGTTAACCTTGTTCAAGGACGAATTCATGCTATCCGTGGCGAGTATGGTCTTGCACAGACCTCGTATGAGAATGCTGCAAAGATATTTCGAAGTAAGAACGACCAATTGAATGAGGCTGCTTCGTTAAGTAACCTAGCTTTACTATACTCCTTGATGGGCGAATACCACAAAGCACTGGAGTTGGAACAACAATCCTTAAAGATAAAGAAAGAAAAGCAACATTCAGATCTCATGTCATCATCGTTGAGCAACATTGGTCTTTATTATTATGAATTGGATAGTCTGGATGAAGCTATAAGGAGCCTCCAAGATGCTTTGCAGCTTTTGCCGTCTGGTAGTATACGACGTGCCAGCACTATATGGGTAGGTTTAGGAGATGCGCAATTAAAAAAGGGGGATTTGCAGGCTGCAACTGAATCCTTTACTAAGGCCGGAACTTTGGCTGACTCCATAGGTTTCCAAATGGGCAAAGTCGATGCCTTTATTTGTCACGGACGTGTGGCGTTAAAACGTGGCCAGCTCGAAAATGCACGGAAATATTTCTCAGAAGCTGTTACGATTGCTGACAATTTCAATTATCCTGACTTGGTTTCGTCAGCACTCTTTGGATTATCAATTGTTGAAAGAGAATCCAAGAACTACGATGAGGCAGCTCGAACTCTTGAACTGGCAATCAAATCGAGTGAAGAGTTGCGAGAGGGGATTTATCAAGATAGTCTTCAGATCAGTTTTTTTGCAACTACCCAGGAACTGTTCGACGAGGCCATATTGTTGTCTTTGACTCGCGGCCAGAAGGAGCTCGCTTTCCGGTATGGTGAACGAGCTAGGGCAAGGGCTTTGCTGGATGCTTTGGGTCATACAACAGTTGAGGAACTGGAGAATAGGGAAAGCTTCGAAATGTTCGAAACCCACGTGCCCTCCCTGAACGAATTGATGAAGAGTATTCCGTATTCCGTGCAGGTTATCGAGTATCGTCTTACCCCTGATACCTTGCTCATTTGGCTGTTGGATAACAACAAACTAGTTTTTCGTCGAATGCCGTATCCGTCTAAGGCAATTGAGCACAGAGTTAAAGAATATTTAAGCAGCATTGGAGCTACCAATTTGGCAGCTTTCAGAAAGAGGGTCCAGCAAGACATTGAGACTGTTTACTTTGAAAATCGTCAATTGGGTAGAGAGCTTTACAAACTGCTGGTGGAGCCTATCGCGGATGAACTTTCCTCGGAAAAGCAACTTTGTATTATTCCTGACGGATATCTCCATCGTCTACCCTTTGGCTCTTTGGCAACCGATGACGAACGTTTTTTTGATGAGCGATTTGTTTGGTCCAAGGCGCCAAGTCTCACGATATTATATGAAGGCTTAAAAAGGCACAAAAATGTTGGTGAGCCGCAGAACAGCCACTTTCTAATGGTCGCCGCTGGTGATCTCCCTAGTACCACGTCACAGAAAAAGTGGATTGAACGTCTTTTCAGTAATTCAACAGTATTAGAAAAAAGTGAGGCTAATTATCAAGCTCTTAAAGACCATTTAAGTGATAAGGCGGAGATACTATATCTATCAGTTCATGCCGTGGCGGACGAGCGCCATCCCATGAGTTCTTACATAGAACTGTATTCAGACAACGCTTCAAATGGACAATTAACGCTGACAAAAGTTTACGCCCGGCAATTGTTGCAGCTTGACTTTTCTAATGCCTGGCTGGCTGTATTGAATGCCTGTGAAACAGCAACCGGTAAAATTGCCTACGGTGAAGGCGTGCTGAACATGGTGCGCATTCTATCACTCGGAGGTGTGGAGGTTTGCGTGGCCAGTTTGTGGAAAAATGATGACCGACGATCTGCCGAAATTATAGGCAAATTCTACGAAGGACTGGTCCAAGGGCACGGGGTTTCAGATGCCATGCATCAAGCTAAAAAGGATTGCATATCTCATTTGAGAAATGATGGCATTTATCCTCTGCCTTATTTTTGGGCTGTTTTTGAAGTCTACGAAAATAGCTGGTTAAATCAAAATATCCCCAAGTCAATTCAAATAGTTAAAAAATAAGGAGGTAACTTATGGCCCGAGGCAATGGAGATGAAGGAATCCAACCTCCTCCTCCACCTATTCATGGCAATGGAGATGAAGGGATCCAGCCCCCACCCCCACCTACCCATGGTAATGGAGATGAAGGGATCCAACCCCCTCCTCCACCTATTGAAAAGCAGCGGGAAATGTTCTTTCCTGCACGGCCACTAAAATTTCATGTCCTGTATTTGGGATTGGCGTTCGGCATCGCTGCGGCGGTATTTATGCTTCTCTCCATGATTATTGCTTTAGCGGTCAATCCTACGGGCATGAAGCTGTTCGAAGACATCTTTCCGGGCTTTAGATTAGAACAGAGCTTTGGTGCTGTTTTGATTGGGTTACTATGGAGCTTTGTCACTGGATTTGTGATTGGCACGGTCACTGGACTCTTGTACAATTGGCGACTTAAGAGGTACGTCATAAGAACATGAATATTGCCGCATTAACCGCGAAAACATTCAAACGCGAAATTTAATAAAATATTTGATTGAGGCGATGAGTTCTCTCTATGAGTCAGATCGAAGCCCAAAGCAACAAACGTCAGGGAGTTACTGAGGAAGTTCGAAAACTGCACCAAGAAAGCATTGTCATAGATCTACACGTTGATCCAATTATCCAACAATTCTTGTTTGATTATGACGTGCGGCAGGAACATAATCTATCCTGGAAGCCTAAAAAGCGTCGCTTAATTTTTCAGTTGATTAAGATGTGCAGTGGATTCGGTTGGCTCCATCGACCATTTTTCAATCATATAGATTTGCCGCGGATGCTGAGAGGCGGCTATACCTTTGGCGCATTTGGCATCCACTACTGGCCGGTTCAATCAGAAAAGGGTTGGCAAGCCATTAAGAAGCAGATGGACTACTTCAAAGAGGTCGTGGAACAAGACGATAGAATCATTTTTGCCAAGGGTCCAGAACAAATTAGGCAGGCCTTTAGAGAAGGCAAGTTGGCTGGCTTCTTAGGTGTGGAAGGAGCCCATTGTCTGGGTGAAGGTGGCCAAGAGACCATGAAAATACGGCTCGACCGCGTTGAGGAGCTTTTTGAAACCTATGGGGTGCGGTATCTGACTCTGGCCCACTTTTCGAAAAACGATGCCGCCACACCTTGCATGGGACGCGGCAGTAACGACCACGATGGCCTCACCGATTTTGGTAAAGAGCTAATTCGTAAAATGAACGAGGTCGGGATGATCATTGATGTTGCCCACGTGAACAACCAGGGTGTTTTAGATGCTTGCAAAGTAAGCAAAAGGCCGGTGATGGTGAGCCACACGGGCCTTGCAGGAATAAATCCTCATCGTAGAAATATAAGGGACGAAGCTCTAAAGGCTGTGGCTGAGACTGGCGGGATTGTTGGGATCATGTTTGCTATGAATTTTCTCTCTAATCGTCGAGAAAATCCAACGTCAGAGGTTATCTTGAATCATATAGACCACATCGTTAATCTGGTGGGCGAAGAACATGCCGCCATTGGTAGTGACTTTGATGGTTGGATACCAAGGATTCCTGAAGATATGCAAGACGCCGCGGACCTGCCGTTGTTGACTCAAAGAATGGTTGATAGAGGTTACGACTCTAGTAGAGTGAAAAAAATCTTGGGTGATAATTTCTTAAGGGTTTGGAGAGAAATATTGACGGCTTAGAATTAATACGCAATGTGTAAAGCTAACCTTCTATAAATTCTTAGTGACTAGTCGGGCACATTAGAAGGCAAAACTATTTAGGGCAAAACAATTCACCACGTGAGATAAAGAGACACAAACGAGTTTGGAAGGTATCTCATCATTAATTCACGGGGGTAAATCTCAAAAAGCGGGGTGGAAGAAATGGCTATTACGCCTAGTGTTCAGACCAAACCAATTTCCTATGACGATTTTCACTCGCTTGATTATGAAGTGATGGGGATCGTCTTCTCGATTCATCGAGACTTAGGAAGATTTTGGAACGAGAAGATTTACCAAAACGAGCTTGCTTATCGTTAATGAAGAATAGTTTTGCCCAAAATCGTTTTGCTTTTTTGCCGACAACAGCTAGCCTTTTTTGTAATAGGCAAACACAGCCAAACCAAAGTTAACCCCAACGCTATCCGCTAAGAAATCACTAATTTCGGCAAAGCGACCTGGCACAAACATTTGATGAAATTCATCAGATGCCGCATACAGTATTCCGATCAAAGAAACAATTAAACAAAATTTCCAATTAACTCTATGAGGATTTTGGATAATCGCCCTGGCCAATAGAAACCCAAAAATAGAATATTGAACGAAATGGAGGATTAGATCATCTAATTTCAAGCTCAGGCTTTCGACGGTATGAGATGGCAGAGAGGATAAGAAGAAAATCAGTAGGGCCCAAACAATAGCAGGTAGGTGGTATTTATAAAATCTACTCACGACCCTGTCTTTTTTCAAAATGTTTCATGACCTGGGGTAGATTTCTCAGAACATCCCCGGCGATGAGTCCCGCTTGTCCCATTTTTGATTTCGCGAAATCACCTGCAAGGCCATGGAGATAAACACCGGCCAAAGCTCCGTCCAAGGGTGACATTCCTTGGGCCACTAAACCCGCGATGACACCAGTTAACACATCACCCATTCCAGCCGTTGCCATTCCCGGGTTGCCTGTTGAATTTATGAAAGTATAACCATCTGGCGATCCCACAACCGTGGGCGCACCTTTAAGAACCAGGATTACATTTAATTTTTTTGCCGTGTCTTTTACAATTTCAACAGGATTGGCTAATATGTCCTTAGTACTGCTTCCAATAATCCTACTTAATTCGCCGGGATGAGGAGTCAGAATTAGAGTGCCTTTGGCACGTTTGAGGATGTCGGCCTCATCTCTTAGGCAATTTATGGCATCGGCGTCGAGAACTATGGGTTTGTCAAACTTATCAAGGACCCAATTTACCAGCTTCACCGAATGAGCATGGGTGGTGAGGCCTGGTCCGATGGCCAAAACATCTGTCCACTGAAATTTGTCTGAAATTTGCTGCTTGGCTTCGTAGCTAATACTCTGACTGTCTGTTTCTGGTAAAGGCAGCGTCATCACTTCGGTCAACCTTTCTTCAACAATGGAGTTCAGACTCTTGGGGATCCCGAGTAAAGCCATACCTGCCCCAATGCGCAGAGTTGCCTCTGAACTTAAAGTGGCTGCACCTGTCAAACCAACTGATCCCGCTAACAAAAAAACTTGACCACATCTATTCTTAAACATATTTAACGGTCGGATTGGGAGCACGTTTTGAATGTATTTGGCACGTAATTGGAAGCATCTAACGCCGATTTGCCGTGACACTTGTTGGGGAATCCCTATGTTTGCCACGAAGACTCTGCCAGCATGCTCCCTGCCGGGAGAAAACAGGAGTCCTCGCTTTATGTGTCCCATTGTAACGGTGGCATCAGCTTTAACACATGCTCCCGAGATAGCTCCCGTATCGGATTCTAAGCCAGTTGGCAGGTCTATGGCTACTTTGGGAGCACGCTGGCCATTGATCAGATCAACGATGTCAGCAATTAGCCCTTTGACTGGCCCTGATACTCCAGTTCCAAGCAAGGCATCTACAATTAAGTGTGCTCCGAAAACACCCTCTGCGTGCTCCGATAGTGAAATGGGGAGCACGGGGATGCCCAATTTCGAAAGAAGGTTGAGATTTTGTGCTGCGTCTCCTTTCACTTGCTGAGATTCCCCTGCCAAAAGTACCGTTAGCTGTGCTCCCATACTGCTCAAGTAGCGTGCCACCACGTAGCCGTCGCCCCCGTTGTTGCCTTTACCGCAGAAAATCGCTACTTTTTTGTCTTTGACCGTACCCAACATTTTTCTAATAACCGAAACGACCTTTCGGCCGGCATTCTCCATTAAGACGATTCCTGGAATGCCAAGCTCCTCGATGGTTTTGCGGTCCATCGCGGCTATCTCTTTGGCTGTGACTACCAGAGGGAGATGTTCATAATAGTTAGAGCTCATTTGAAACACCCTCAATTAAAACCATAGCCACCGCTTGTGATTTTGTGTGAGAGAGGCTAAGCACAACTCGCTTATTATTTAGCAAACGCCTTGTTTTTCCATGAATAACAAATGACGGTTTACCACTCCTGTCATTGGTTACCTCTACATCGGTCCATCTAAAATGTTCACACCAGCCGTGTCCCAATGCTTTTGCTAATGCTTCTTTTGCTGCGAATCGTGCCGCATAACATTCGGCAGCGGCTACTCTTTGATTACAAAAATTAATCTCATTTTCAGTGAAGATTCTTGAAGTGAATTTTTGACCCCAATCCCTTAATATTCTTTCAATTCTGTCTACATCGACCAAATCTATCCCTATACCAAGTATCAAATTACATCTCCATTAGCTGAATGTGCATATTTTTCTAAGATATAATTATTTTCACATAGTTGCAAACATTTTCTCCTTGACACTTTACTTTTTTTGGCGTAATTTTTTCAATTGGGTTTGAACGAAAACACAATACTTACTGTCATTGCGAGCGTTTCTCAGCGAAGCAATCTCCCTATTAGGTAGGCATGAGATTGCTTCGGCAAAAAACGCCTCGCAATAACGGCCATAATCTATAGTTTTCGTTCAAGCACCAATCAACCATATGAACAAGATATATTTGAGTGCAGTGGTGAAAAGTTCGAGCTCAGTTCTAATTAAGAGGGCCATAGCAGGCGATGAATCTGCCTACAAGGAACTTTTAGAAAATTATCGTGGAGCCATATACAACCTCTTGTACAAGATGGTTCGCAACAGAGAGGAAACAGAAGATCTGGTGCAAGAAGCCTTTATGAAAGCATTCAACGCTCTCCCTTCCTTTAATGAAGAATATTCTTTCTCAACTTGGTTATATAAAATCGCCATAAACAATTGCATCGACCACATGAGAAAGAAGAAGTTGAAGACCTATTCGATTAACAAACCCATTCAGTCTAAAGACGGCGAACTGGGTCGAGAATTTCCAGATACATCCATGAGCCCGGATAAACAGATTTTGACAGAGGAAAAAGCGAAAATCATTGCAGCCGCAATAGATGAGCTGCCGGAGAATTACAAAATCGCTATCGTTCTGAGACATTCCGAAGAGAAATCGTATGAGGAGATTGCTCACATTTTGAATATTCCTTTGGGAACGGTAAAAGCTCGAATATTTCGAGCCAGAGAAATGCTTAAGAAAAAGCTGAAAGGCAAATTAATTCGTTAAACGTAATTTATTCACAAGATGGATTGAAGGTTGGAAAGGATTTTCAAGTAATTGCGTTGCAATATCAATTGCAGCATTTTTTTTCATATTGCAGTTTCCTTTTTTACCACCATCCCTATCCAACCCTCCTCGGCGACACCCTCTACTATTTTAAAGCATGGTTGTTCCAATAATGCTGCGTGCACTTCGGCCTGCTCTTCTTCCAATATACCAGAGATGATGAAGTAACCCCTATTCTTGAGTAGTCCCTTAATGTCATTTATCAGAGTCAAGATTTCTTTGTTATTTAGGTTCGCTACAATTAAGTCAAAGCAAGGGTCTAAAGGATTTAATCCATTCAACTCTCCATTTAACAAACATGTGAGACCACTGGTTGAATTTATTTCAAAATTCTCCTTCGCTGCTTCCACAGCCACGGGGTCTCTGTCCAAGGCCATCACTTTTCGAGCACCAAGTTTGACCGCTGCAATAGCAAGGATTCCGGTTCCGGTTCCAACATCCACAACAAAGTCATTCCTTGATAGATATTTCTCAAGGAGTTGTAGAGCGATTTGGGTGGTCACATGGCTTCCGGTTCCGAAAGCTTGTTTGGGATCGATTTGTATGACGAAAGCACCTTTAGTTTGTCTAAGGGTTACCCAGGTTGGTTTTATTATTAACTTGTTAGAGATAACGATCGGCTTAAAATGTCTCTTCCAGAGTTGGTTCCAGTCTCTTTCGGCAAAGTGGCGTATCTTTAACTTTCCGTGTGGTACGTTCAAGCCTAAAGAAAGTAGTTCCACAAGATACTCGTTAAGTTTACGAGAAATTTCATTTATTGGAATCTCGGCGGAAAAGTAAGCGAGGACTTTATCTTCAAATTGTCGACAACCCAGGCTGCCTAATTCAAATAGATGATTGACGATGGCATCCTCAGTTTCGTCGTTTACAGTAATTTGGATCTCAATCCACTGATTCATGTACTTATGTCTCTGGAAAGTCTATTTTTCGTTCTTTCTTTCTCCACTGTGAACGTCAGGGGCTTGATCCAAGTTCCCACTGTCGAGCTCGATCGTGAAGATAGCCACTAGTTGATGAACCTGACCCAGGGATTTGGACGGTCTCTTCACCCTTGTTCATACCCAATGATCCGCATAAGCGAGGATTAGAATGTTTTGTTGATTCTGCAAAAATTGTCTAATTTATTATTACGCATCTACTACATTTTGCATTTAGTATACACTGTCTTAAGGGTTATGGAATTACCTCTTCGCTCATAAATTGATGCATCAAACTCAAATAATTATTCATTTCCAA
>JBHIAW010000028.1:0-22930 GCA_046758765.1 bacterium | reverse complement strand
AATAGGTCAGGGATTCTGCAAAGCTTTCGGTCCCATAGGTTAGATGGTGGTGCAGTTCAAATCGCTCATGTCGTAATTGCTCCTCAAATAAAGAGTACAGCACTACGGCTGCCGCACCAGCGTCTTCCATACGCTTAATATTGTCGATTCCTTCAGAGAGCGGAGACGCCGAAGGCACAATGGGCGTGCGCAGTGTCATACCTAAATATCTCGTATTTAAGTTCATTCCATTACCTCCAATTAAAATTTTCAAGTGACAATCGTCAATCGTCGATTTTTAATGGCCGTTGAGCCAAATATTCATACAAACGCCAACGTGTGTCCACATCCTGCTGGGCTAGTTCAAATAACTTCTCAGCTTCTTCTGGATCGGTTTTAGTGAGCATTTTGAAACGGTTCTCCATGTATAAGTACTCTTTGACTGGAATTTTTGGAGTTCGTGAATCAAGCTGCAGCGGATTCTCTCCGTTCTTTTCACGTTCAGGGTGGTATCGGTACAGCAGCCATTGTCCCGAATCCACAGCGGCTTTCTGATTTTGCATGGCCGTGGTCATATTGATCCCGTGCGCAATGCAGTGGCTGTAGGCAATAATCAGTGACGGACCGTTGTACGCTTCGGCTTCCAGAAACGCTTTGAGAGTGTGTTCATCTTTGGCGCCCATCGCAACGCGGGCAACATAAACGTTACCATAGGTGATGGCTATCAGACCCAGGTCTTTTTTGGAAGTGGGTTTACCACCAGCCGAAAATTTGGCCACTGCACCCCGGGGGGTGGCTTTGGAGGTCTGACCACCGGTGTTGGAATAGACTTCTGTATCCAAAACCAGTATGTTAACATCGCGTCCAATGGCAAGCACGTGATCAAGACCGCCAAATCCAATATCATACGCCCAACCGTCGCCGCCCATAATCCAAACACTTTTTTTGACCAACATATCAGCAAGATTAAAGAGTTGATTAGCGACCTGAGAGTCAATACTCTTTATTTTTTGTTTTAGCACCTCCACTCTCTGCCGCTGTTCATAGATGTCCACTTCGTCTTTCTGTTCAGCCGTTAGAATTTCTCGTACTAAGTCTTCTCCTACTTTATCTGCTAACTTCTTTAGCAGGTGGGCAGCGATTTCTTTCTGTTTATCAATGGCGAGTCGGAAACCGAGACCAAATTCGGCATTGTCTTCAAACAGCGAATTGGACCACGCCGGTCCACGTCCTTCTTCATTCTTAGTCCACGGTGTGGTCGGCAAGTTCCCACCATAAATAGAAGAACAGCCGGTAGCGTTGGCTATAATGGCGCGGTCGCCAAACAACTGAGTCACTAATTTAACGTAAGGTGTTTCGCCGCAGCCTGTACAAGCCCCTGAGAATTCAAAAAGCGGTTGTTGAACTTGTTGCTGCCGGATGCTTGAGGTTTTGATTTGGCGCCGGTCCATCTCTGGAAGAGTCAAAAAGAAATTCCAGTTCTCACGTTCTTGTTCTCGCAGTGGAGGCTGGGGACGCATGTTGATTGCTCTGAGTCGGGTTTCTGTTTTATTTTTGGCTGGGCAGATATCTACACAAATAGCACAGCCGGTACAATCCTCCGGCGCCACCTGAATGGTGTATTTCAGCCCTTTCCAATCTCGTTCACGGGCATCAGTCGATTTAAAAGTCGGCGGAGCACCTTCCAGATACTTCTCGTCGTAAGTCTTGATGCGAATTACGCCATGAGGACACACCAGGGCACACTTGCCACATTGAATGCAGACTTCAACGTCCCAAACAGGAATTTCAAGAGCGAGGTTACGCTTTTCCCATTGAGCCGTTCCAGTAGGAAACGTACCATCCACAGGAAGGGCGCTAACAGGCAGTTCGTCACCTTGACCTGCAATTATTTTTCCCAGGACTGCTCTCACAAATTGTGGAGCATCTTCGGAAACCGGAGGGAGCATTTCAACCTTTCCGTTGATTTGATTAGGAACGTTGACCTCGTATAAATGAGATAGTGTCCGATCAACTGCTTTCAGATTCATCTGGACAATTTCATCACCCTTTTTGCCATAAGTTTCTCGTATGGAATCTTTGATTGCGGCAATGGCTTCATCTTTTGGCAGAACCCCAGAAATTGCGAAGAAACACACTTGCATGACTGTATTGATCCTGCCGCCCATACCACTTTCACGTGCCACCTTTGTAGCGTCGATCACATGAAACTTCAATTTCTTGTTAACCACATGTTCCTGAAATGGCTTCGGAAGGTGATCCCATATTTCTTCAGGACCGTATGGCGTATTGAGTAAGAAAGTCCCACCCGATATTATATTCTTAAGCATGTCGTAGCGTTCAAGAAAGACCGGTTGGTGACATCCAACAAAATTGGCTTTCGACACCAAGTAAGTAGATCGAATCGGCTTGGGGCCAAATCGCAGGTGTGAAACCGTTACCGCCCCGGCTTTCTTTGAATCGTAAACAAAGTATCCCTGTGCGTAGTTGTCGGTATTTTCACCAATAATTTTGATGGAGTTCTTATTGGCTCCCACGGTACCGTCCGCACCAAGGCCGTAAAACAGTGCGCGAATCACATTGTCGGGTTCGATAGAAAATTCTGGATCATAGGGGAGGCTGGAATCCGTTACATCATCATGAATTCCAATAGTAAAGTGATTCTTAGGTTTGGCCTCAGCAAGATTGTCAAATATTCCCTTGATCATGGCAGGGGTAAATTCTTTTGAAGATAAGCCGTAGCGTCCCCCGGTAATTTGTGGCAGATTTGTTATTTGACCCCAACTGTTGTTTAATCCTTCATGGATGGCATGGACGCAATCCAGATACAGAGGTTCTCCTGTGCTGCCTGGTTCTTTGGTTCGATCCAGTACCGCCATGGCCTTGGTGGTGGGAGGTAGTACTTCAACAAACCGTTTTGTATCAAATGGACGATACAACCGCACTTTAACCACACCGACTTTTTCATCATGTTCATTGAGGAAGTCTACTGTTTCGTGTGCGGTCTCACAGCCGGACGCCATGAGCACAACTACACGTTCGGCATCAGGAGCGCCATGGTATTCAAAAAGCTGATATGATCGGCCGACTAACCTGGCAAATTTGTCCATGACTTTTTGGGTTATCTCTGGGCAGGCCGCGTAATATGGATTGACGGTTTCTCTTGCCTGGAAAAACACGTCGGGGTTTTGTGCGCTGCCGCGAAGCACCGGGTGATCAGGCGAAAGGGCACGAACACGATGCTGCATGACCAGATTGTCATCAATCATCTCGCGGATTTCGTCATCAGACAACAGTTCAATCTTCGAAACTTCGTGGGATGTTCGAAAGCCATCGAAGAAATGCAGAAATGGGATGCGCGACTCCAGGCTGGCAGCCTGAGCAATAAGAGCAAAATCCATGGCCTCCTGCACCGATGCCGAAGCCAACAGGGCAAATCCAGTAGCACGCGTAGCCATAACATCACTGTGATCGCCAAAAATGGAAAGCGCCTGAGACGCCACCGAGCGCGCCGATACATGAAATACTGTGGGTGCGAGTTCACCCGCAATCTTATACATATTTGGAATCATTAACAGAAGTCCCTGGGACGCCGTGAATGTAGTCGTTAGTGAACCGGCCTGTAGGGCACCGTGTACCGCGCCTGCCGCCCCTCCCTCACTTTGCATTTCTACCACCGAAGGCACCGTACCCCAGATATTGGGTACACCCGCAGTTGCCCAAGCATCGGCCCATTCACCCATGGACGAGGAAGGTGTAATAGGATATATCGCAATGACTTCGTTAATGCGGTGTGCAACATACGCCACTGCCTCGTTTCCATCAATCGTTTTAAAGATTTTCTTTTTCATCTTCTAACTCCTTTAATTCACTGATAGTTATCAAATCACCTGCTATCTTGTTCTGTGATGTTAATTGCTGGTCTATCTCGAAGTCCACACTGATCCCGCGTTGCAGCCCTTTTAACTTCCGAAGAGAGTCCCTCCCCAGGCCCAGAGTTTTTTCCTTCCATTCCATACATATCATTAGTCCTTTCTTAAATCAATTTCTGCTCGCAGCACTCCATAATCAATATCGTAATGGAGGCGGAACCCGAGTTTCTTGCAAACGCTCCGCATGCCATGATTTTCTGGTAGGATATCAGCCATGACGTGCTCAATTTTCTCTTCACGACCAATTCTTAAGAGTCGGCTCAGTAATTCAGTACCTAATCCAGTGCGTTGATATTGATCGCTTACAAGAATAGCAAACTCGGCGTCATTTGAATTACGCAATTTGTTTAGACGGCCAACTGCAATAATATCATGGTTTCCAGTTTTAGGGTCTTTATGGTCTGCTACCAGCACCATCTCGCGGTCGTAATCAATAAAGCAAATACGGGCCAGCCGCTCGTGTGCGATGCGCTGAGTCAGCCGAATTGAATGAAAATAGCGCAAATAAACACTTTGGTCTGAGAGCTTCTCATGAAACGTAACCATTAATGGCTCATCCTCTGGACGTATCGGACGAATAGTCACCTCCGTGCCGTTTTTCGTCATCCAAGGCTTAACATATTGAGTCGGATAAGGGCGAATCGCAGGTTTAGGAACATTATCTTCGCCAACATTTGGCTCGTGTACAACTATAAGGGCATCAAGTACAAACAGGCCGGCAGGAGACGCCAGCAGGGGGTTAATGTCAATTTCCTTTGTCAACCGTTGTTCAACGACAAGCTGACTGAATCGAACTAAGAGCTGCTCAAGAGCTGTCACATCAATGAGTAAATCTCCTCGATTCTTTTTGAGATCTGAGTAGATGCGGGTCTGTTCCATCATTCTGCGGGCTAAAGTTGTATTGAGCGGCGGAAGCCCAAGCGCTTGATCTTTAAACACCTCCGCCAATTGCCCACCGGTGCCAAAGATTATCACTGGTCCGAACTGCGGATCGAGACTGCTACCCACTATTAGTTCGTAGCCATCACATTTGACCATAGGCTGCACGGTCACGGCTGAGAAATGCCTGTCCCCTGCCTTTTCCCGAACCGAGCTTTCAATCAATCTAAATGCACGTCGAACGGCTTCGGCGTCACCTAAATTCAGTTGTACGCCACCTACAGTAGATTTGTTTGTAATGGTCTCAGAATGAAGCTTCAGAACCACGGGATAACCGATCTCACTTGCGACATTGACGGCTTTCTCTTCGCAGGTGGCTATGTGCGTCTCAACGGTTGGAATGCCATAGGCTGCGAGAACCTGCTTCGATTCGTGCTCCGTGAGAATGGTACGATTTGACTCGCGCGCTTCTCTTAGAATTTTCTCGGCCGCTTGTCGATTCGGCACGCCCTCGTCGGAATCAGCAGGAAGCGTCGGAGTTTCATAGAGACCTCGCTGGTTGTACGTATATCGCCACATATCAACGAACATGCGGGTGGCTGTGTCCGGGTATGGAAAGGTCGGAATATCGACGTTGTTCAGAACAGTCACACCGGCTTCAACCTCAGTCCCACCCATCCAACTAGCGAGTAAAGGCTTATCATAATCCTTTGCGTATGGTTTCAGGGTCTCGGCAGTTTGGGTTGGATCGGTTCTCGCCTGTGGCGTCAAGATGACCAGCAGACCGTCGCTATTTGGGTCTTTCACTGCGATTTCGACTGTTTTTGCAAATCTTTCAGGATCGGCATCATCCAGTATATCAATCGGGTTTTTATGACTCCAATGGTTTGGAAGAAGCCGATTGAGGGATTCAAGCGTTTCTTGCGATAATTCTGCCAATTCGCCCCCCTTTCTCATCAAGGCGTCCGTGGCTAGAACCCCTGGACCCCCGGCATTGGTGATAATCGTCAGCCGTGGGCCTTGTGGACGTGGTTGCTTGGCCAGCACCTCAGCCATGTAGAATAGCTCGGCGATGTTCTCTACGCGCAGCACTCCGCAGCGGCGAAACGCAGCATCCAGAACCGTATCTCTGCCGGTGAGGGCTCCGGTATGCGAGGCTGCGGCTTGTGCACCAGCCTCAGTTCGACCCGCCTTAATCACGATGATTGGCTTAGTGTACGCCACCTCCCGGGCCGCGGAGATAAAGGAGCGCGCATCGCCAACCGACTCCATATAGATGACAATGCTCTTTGTCTTTGGGTCATTACCAAGGTAGTCAATAAGGTCTCCCCAGCCAACATCTAACATCGACCCAATTGATATGAAAGCGCTGAAACCGAGGTTCATACGCAAACTCCAATCAAGGATGGCGGTGCACAGTGCTCCACTCTGACTGATGAAACCGACTTTTCCAGGGCGGGCCATAGACCTGGCATAAGTTGCGTTAAGACCCGTGTTAGGTCTCATTACACCAAGGCAGTTCGGGCCAATAAGTCGCATCTTCCCACGACGTATCTCTTTTAGCATTCTGTCCTCTAATTCAGCCCCTTGTTTTCCACATTCTTTGAAACCTGAAGAGACAACGATCGCACCTCTAACACCTACATCGACACACTCAGCTAAGGTCTCCGGCACCTCGGGTGCCGGAGACACGATTACCGCAAGATCGATCTTTTGCGGTATAGCAGCCACGTTCGGGTAGGTCTTGATTCCTAATACAGTAGATTGTTTTGGATTAACCGGAAAAACCGCTCCTCCAAAAGGATTACTCACAAGATTCCATAACATTTGGCGCCCTATGCCTTCTCCCTCTTCAGTGGCACCAATCACTGCGATACTCTTTGGTGCAAATATCGCTTCGAGCGGGTAGCGTTCATAGCTCAGCGTCTCCTGATCGACTTCAGCACTTGTTTTTGAATTCTCTTTCGCCATTCGACCTCCTTGTTGTCTTGAATCGCAAGCATAAACGGTTTCGAGGCTGCCTCCAACGACGCCCTGAAAAGGATTGCGGCACGCGGCTTCAAGCCCAGCACCGCCGCGCGGGCTCTTGTGCCATAGGCGATGGGCGGTGAAGACTTATACCATATCTATAAAATAATCATCCTATTCATTAATTGCAATATCTAATCCTTATATCAGCAGCCAACCTCCTTTAGTTGATCGCGCCGCCCTTACCAATAATCACATAGGAGATCGACTGTGCGCTCTCCACACCGGTCTGTTCTTTACTCCATCGCGTGATCAATCAAATCGTAAAACCTCAGTTACGGTGAGGGAACCACCCGTGCTCGTTCACAGACCGTGTGAAAAGTCAGACTCTGCGGTGGGTGTTATTCAGGTGGAATCTTTTTTGATTGGACGTAAGGTCTTGTTTATTAAAAAGATTCTTCCAGAATGACATCAAGATGTTGCTGAGCGAAGGAACGTCTCGATTGCACTTTTCACACCCTCTGTTAACTTGGCAATGAGATTTTCCTGACCAAGGCTGAGGTTTTACATCAAATCTTGGTTTTTTGCAAATGATTCGCCGCAGTTTTACTTCAAAAACAATGCCATCAAATCAGCCAAAACTTTAAGTTTTTGAAAATAGAAGAATTATCTACAAAACGAGCATAATTGAACGTGCTTAACAAGAGTTTGATATTCTTAAAAATAATAAAATTTAGCTCGGCAATTCTTAACATCAAGAAATTTCAGAGGGCATGAAATTATTTAAGGAGCGCCTGAAAAAGAGTTGTTAACAGGAGTTAAGTTCTCAAATAATTGTAAAGACTTATGAAATATTCTAATTATGACGTTGATGTTTTCTTCCTACGTCATTTATGGTTGACTATTTGTTGGACACCCGTAAGTCTGAAATTATCTTAGTGTCAAATTAGTAGACTTCTCAACAAAACTCCCAAGAGTTAGATCGTTGACGCGTACAGCTAATTCGTATTCGCCTGAGTCCAAATGGCTCACATCAAAACTTCTATATTCAATGGAGGTTTCCTGTGTCCCTGTGCGTGTTTCTTTGATGGAAATGGTCTTTTTCTTGCCTTTACCCAAGAATCCAAATATCTTTTTGAAAACACTCTTTTTCTTTTTCCATTGGGTTAATTTATATTCAATCTCAAAGAGTGTTTCATTGTGCTGATCCTTGGTTAAATTATAGATTTCAAAATAAACATGAACCGGATCTTTGAGAGAGTATTCCTTGGTCGGATTTGGTATGATCGACAAATCATTAGTATTGAAAAAAGAATTTTCGTCAGCGGAAGTAATTTCATAAGCTAGTTCGAGGTCACTAATACTGAGACTTCTTGCTTCAAACGAAGGAATTTCTGTTCTAATATTGACGGTGCCTAATTTCATGGGTTCAATTACCTTGGCAAAAATAGCTAAATTGTAGGTGCCTGGTTCGAGGTTAACCCCACATCGATGTAAAAAGTAGCTATCATTTGTTTGGTTAGAATGGACGGCATCTAATTGGACTTTCTCATGGGATTGCTCTTTAGGATTCCAGAATATGTCATAGATACCCGTACCATGCTCAAAAACTTGACTCTTTGATTTCTTATCCTTTGAAGCGAATGCTTGAAGGGGTATCCCGTAATAAATTTCCAGATGAGTCAGGTTGTTTTCACCACGAAAACTTGCCACATAATAGGGAATATCCAGGAACTCTAAGGTTTTATCCCAAGTGTGAGAATCGCTCGACATAGCAATATTCACTGACTCTCTGCTCTCATCGGCTATTTGGTTTTGCAGACTATTCAACTCCACTTGAGAAGAAGCCAAAAGCATTCTGTCCAGCTTCGGGTCCCAACCAGATCTATCTTGTAACATATTTCTGTCTGTCAAAACAGGTGTGAGGCGCCAATTATTACCAGTTGCGAATTTCTCTTCAATTACGAAGTGAAAGATGAGCTTCGGCCGATTTTCCCGTTCATAGTAAAGCCAGGATTCATTAGTCGTTCGCGTGCTGTGGGTTCGAGCAACCTCATCTGGTTCACCATGATGAATGTAAATAATACCTTTGTCATTAAATTCCTGATTTAGAAAGTAAGTCTTGGGAAACTTGAAATAACCGACTTTGTCAGGATTAACGGCCCAGAACCGGACACCGTCAAACCAATAGTTCTCTTCTGCATAAATCAGCCGCCTAAAATGCTCCAGGGCGCGATAATTAATAGGCGAAGCCAGCACAGGATTGCGCGAATTCCAAAAGCTGCGAAAAAAATTCCTTTTATGTTCGGCAAGGGTTAGTTTTCTGAAAAGAGCTAATTCCGGCTCCTTGAAAATACATTTTGAGTCCTCAAACATAAACTCAGCATCCAGATTTGTTTTGATAGAATCCAAAGCCCAGCTAAAGTACCTACTCGCTTCTTCTTGATTGTTCTGTTGAATATATAACCTGACCAGTGATAAAAATATTGGCACCTTACTGATAGTTAAATCCTTTTGCAACAATACATAGAAAATGGAATCGGCTTGTGCAAATTTCTTTTTGCGGCGGTAGTGCTCACCTAAAAAATAGGCTGACCAGTCTCCATTATTGTTCTTGAGCCACTGCTCAACCTTCTTATCACTTTTATGAATTAAGAATAAGCGATAAAGTTTATAAAGACCTACATTCACATGTAGCAATTCCGGCTTGAGTCTGAATTGTCTTCGTCCCCATTCAAGAGCTCTTATCCACTTTTTTTTCCATCGTTCGAGAAGACCGCGCTGGTAAAGTACGTCACGGAAGGTGGAATCGACGTCAATAACCGTATCAAAATATTCCCTTGACCAGTGAAATTGCATTGATTTTATTAGTTTGTTCTTAGTTTTGCCACTTTCCCGATAAGCAATACCAAGGTAATAGTTTGCCTCCAAATCCAGTGGTTGTAGTTCCACTATTTTTTTGCACCAATCTTTTACTGCACCAAAATTCCTTCTTTCAAACGCAATTTGGGCTAACCCTCTATAAGCTTGAAATGACCCTTCATAGATGTCTAACGCTTGTTCATAGGCCTTTTTAGCTGCTTTATTCTTTCCTGCCTGTCTATGTTTTTCTGCTTCTTGAATGATCCGTAGCACCGCAGGATTCGGATTCGTGGTTAGAAAATAGTTTGCTTCCTCATGGTTGGGGTCAATTTCCAGAACTTTTTTGAACCACTTCTTAATATTCTTCCAATCCTGCTGTTCATAAGCAATTTTACCCAGTCCAATATAAGCCGGCAAAGATTCTTTCTTGAGCTTTAATGCCTTTTCACAATATTCTTCCGCTTCTTCATATTTTGCTAAAGCTATTAGACTATCTACCTTTTCTAGGAAAGTCTTTTGTATCTGTTCTTTCGATTGGGATTGTGCTAAAGCAGGACAATTTGAGAGGGTTAACAATATGATAAAGAGGACAACCCTCTGACGAAGGCAAAAAAAGACTGCCCTGCGCCCAAAAGATTCCATGCCACACCTCCTATTAAGATCAAGCTCTTTTGTAAGATTTGATTTAAGGTACATAATATTTACAGTAAAAGAAACAAAGAATTCCAGCACAACTCCGAGATAGGTTCTCGTGTCAGTTGTCTTGCACATTCGTCAGTGCTGATTTGGTGTAACTGATTGATCTTCAGGCACTTCATACATCTGATCCGGCGTAAGGATCTCCGGGAGGCGTCTGCGCAGCGCACAGCGGGCTTCATAACACAAATGACATGCATCGGCGTAGCTTTCTTTATGAGGGAGATTATAGCGGCGCACCAGCTCCACAGGACCACCCTCAAGCAGCGGGCCTGTGATGGGATGGGAATCTGCATCGTAGGTCTCGCAGATATCGCTCAATGGTGTGCAATAGACATTGCCCAGTGAGATTCCCTGACAGATGTGCACATTTCCAAGTGGATCCAAGTGCACCCGCTCCGGCTCACGTAGGTC
This sequence comes from bacterium, assembly GCA_046758765.1. Taxonomy (GTDB): domain Bacteria; phylum Zhuqueibacterota; class Zhuqueibacteria; order Oceanimicrobiales; family Oceanimicrobiaceae; genus JBHIAW01. The sequence goes on along the minus strand of JBHIAW010000028.1, from coordinate 12,200 downwards.
TTCATATGGGCATTCTACAAGCTGCTTCCAGGGACGTTGAACGCTTCTGGTGGCAGACTTTTCTGCTGCCCGCCCGCGGTACATGACGGCAGATTCGCCCACTGGAAGCTGACCGACCGCTGACGCAACGTTTGTAGCTTCAGGTTGAGCAATACTAATGACCCCCACAGGGATACCCAGCTTCTCTGCCGCTGCGCATGCGTTTTTGGCGTGCTGGCTGAGCTCCCCACTCCAGTGATACAAATCGCTGCTGATCGAGAGCTCTTGAACCAATCCTTCAAAGGGTCTCAGCCACTCGAGGGCATCTTTCACATCGGTGGCCCAGTAGCCATTCGTAACAATTCCAACTTCAAAGCTCAGGCGTGCGGCCTGTTGTACTCCATTGAGCAAGACAGCATAATAGAGAAAGGGCTCCCCGCCCTCGAAGTAAATCCATTCGACGGTGCCAAGGTCCTTGGCCTGCCGCAGTATTTGCTGGAGATTCTGCAAGGTCATCGTGCCACTTTGCCACGGGCTGCCCCAGACAAAGCAGTGCTCACACTCAAGATTGCACTGGTATGTCAAGAGCACATGCAGACCCGAGATCCTCATGTAAGCCTTCCTTTCGATTCATTAATCACAATACTTTAATTGAAGATTTCAGACAATTGAAAGCGTAAATCAACAATAGTAAATGAGCCCTTCACAAAACCGTGTATGTTTCGTTCATTTAATGTACTACGCGTCCACCGTGGGCGCGTACATCCTTAATTGCCTCGACCACCAGCATGAAGTTGCGATCCAAGGCACAGTCACCATTTAGCCAGCGTGGACAATATCCATTTTCCAAGTTCTCACATTTGGCGCAGACCTGGTAACGTAACTTGATGATGTAGTCTTGCATTCGTTCACTATCAACCGATTCAACAGCTTCAACGATCTTGGGTAGATAGCGTTCAATAGCACAGCATTTGTCTGGTGGTAATCCACAGCGAATGATGTGATGGGCATCGCCAATGAGGTGAGTAACGATATGATTATTGCACATCGCACAAACTCGGCGGCGAATGGAATTCATGTATTCTTTCATGATTCACCACCTCTTCAAGAATGATTTAGAACGTCAGAATTTATTAATAATTCAAGTTCAATCAATTCAGTAAATAATCTAAACCTGAAATGCCAAATCACCAAGCTCCCGTCCTCAGATATTCATCAATGGCGCGGGCAGCTTTCTTGCCAGCGCCCATGGCTTGAATCACAGTAGCGGCACCTGTTGCAACATCACCCCCCGCAAACACGCCCACTTTGGTGGTCTTGCCTGTTTCCAGATCGGTTTTCAAGTTACCATGTTTTTCCACTTCGAGACCTGGCGTGGCTGCGGCGATCAGCGGATTCGGACTGTTTCCAATGGCCACCACCACAACGTCGATAGGCGTTCTAAAATGTGAGCCTTCGATAGGCACAGGTCTACGACGCCCGGAAGCGTCTGGTTCACCCAGTCGGTTTCTGATACATTCCATCTCCTGGACCCAGCCATTGCCGTTGGAACGATAGGCTACGGGGTTCGTAAGCAGTTCAAATATCACACCCTCCTGTTCGGCGTGATGGATTTCCTCCTCGCGGGCGGGCATCTCTGTCCGAGAACGGCGATAAACGATGATCGATTTCTCTGCCCCGAGTCTCAGTGCCGTGCGTGCCGCATCCATGGCAACGTTGCCGCCACCAATAACCGCCACTTTTCTACCCTTTTCAATAGGCGTATCTTCTCGGGGAAACTGATAGGCTTTCATCAAATTCGTACGGGTTAAGTACTCGTTGGCTGAGTAGATGCCGTTTAGATTTTCACCCGGGACTTTCATGAACCATGGAAGTCCAGCGCCGGTGCCGATGAAGACCGCATCAAATTCATCAAGAAGCTCATCGACCGAGAGTATTTTGCCGATGACATAATCTGTGTAAAGTTTAGCTCCAAGCTTGCACACGTACTCCACTTCCCGCTTTACCACTGACTTGGGCAGCCTAAATTCCGGGATACCGTAAATCAATACACCACCTGCTTCATGGAGCGCTTCGAAAATGGTTACCTCATGGCCCAACAGAAGGAGGTCACCAGCGACCGTCAAACCTGCGGGGCCCGCCCCAACGACCGCAATTCTCTTACCGGTTGGCGGTGCCTTGGGAGGAATTTCAATGTCACAATTAGCTGCTTCCCAATCCGCAGCAAATCGCTCCAGCCGTCCGATGCCCACCGATTCAAACTTTTTAGCTAACGCACACTCAGCTTCGCACTGTTCTTCTTGTGGACATACCCGGCCACACACTGCTGGCAGCATGTTTTTTTCTTTTATTTTCTTAACCGCTCCTAAGAAATCACCTTCTGCTATCAATTCAATGAATGCAGGAATATCTATCTCCACCGGGCAGCCCGAAATGCAAAATGGCTTTTTACATTGGAGGCACCTCTGAGCTTCAGCTATGGCCTGTTCTTCAGAATAGCCAAAAGGTACTTCTTCGAAGTTCTTGATTCGTCTCCGAGGGAGCTGCTCCTGCATTTTGGTTTTTGTAGGTATTACTTTGGCCATCTCAGCTTATCTTCTCCCAATAGACGCGGAGTTTCTTCGAGAAGTTCAGCGTCTATTTCTTAATAAAGATCCGGAGTTGTCCAAAAAGGGTTCCGTCATTGCGAGCGAAGCGAAGCAATCCCCTGGCATCGTGCCTAAAATCAGGAGATTGCTTCGTCGCGGAGTTTATCCTGAACGAAGTTGAAGGCTCCTCGCAAAGACATTCTTAGCCCTTTTTGGACAGGTCAGGGTCTTGGCATTCATCACACTTTCTCCGATGAAATGGTTTCTTCTAACAAATATGCTTTGCGACGCGCCAGCAAAAGCCGCCAGTCCACTTCATGGGCATCAAAGTGGGGACCGTCTACACAGGCAAACTTGGTTTCACCACCAACTTCGACTCGACACGCGCCACACATGCCCGTACCATCCACCATGATGGGATTCAAGCTTACAACGGTTTTTATCCCAAAGGGTCTGGTCACCTGAGCCATCTCATACATCATAAAGGTGCAGCCTTCGGCAATGATGCGGTCAATCTTGCCCTCTTTCTTAATCACTTCCTCCAAATGGTCAAAAGCGTGACCCTTCAAACCTTCGGCGCCATCGGCTGTTGCTACAATTACCTGGTCGCTCACGCTCTCCAACTGTTCCTTCCAATAAAGCAAGAATCCTGCTCTGGCCTCAAGAAAGGCTAAAACTCTATTGCCCACCTCTTTCAGAGCGCGCGCCATAGGATAAATACAACCGATGCCGTAGCATCCACCGGCCAGGAGAACCTTACCAAACTTTTCAATTTCAAGGGCACACCCCAATGGCCCTACAAACGTAGACAAGTATTCACCCGCTTTTAGATTCGCCAATTTCGAGGTGGTCTTGCCCACTTCCATAAAAATGCAGCTCACCGTGCCTTCCGTCGTGTTCCAGTCTGATACCGTCAGTGGAATGCGCTCTCCGTGGGCATCAGGCCGTACAATGACAAATTGGCCTGGTTTCACTTTAGCCGCTACCGCGGGGGCCCGCACCCTTAGAAGATGCATATTCGGCACCAACATTTCTCTTTGGATTATTTCATACACGATCGACTCTTACTCCATAGGATTTTCTTACAGGCAAGCCACGCGCAAACAGCTCCGAACCCACAGCAGAATTAAGACTCATGAACACACATCCCTTAGGTACTTCATCCGACAATTTCACCTCATTTTTACTCTGCCCATTTTCGCAGGTTATCTTAACCGTACTGTCCTCAGCAATGCCCAATTCTTCTGCATCACTAACATTCATTTGCACAACATTTTCCCGTTTGATCTCTCGCATGCCCTGAACATGCTCCACCAACGAACCTGCGCGGTAGTGAAATAGACTATTCTCTATGATTAACGTTAGTGGGAATCGCTCATCCCGCGGCCAGGCTGCGTTACCAAGGTCCATCAGTAAGAACTTGGATTTGCCATTGTAGTTATCAAGCGACTTTTTAATGCCATTCTTTTTCAATTTGCGGTAGTTAATCATCTCATAGCTGGGCACTAGACGCGCGATTTCGGTCATTATTCTGCCAGGGCTATCGTAATCAAAACCATGAATTCCCATTTTCCTGGCGATTTGACAGGTAATCCACCAGTCCGGTTTCGATTCGTACTGTGGTTTAACAACCGCCCTTACCCGCTGCACGCGCCCTTCAAAATTGGTATAAGTGCCGTTGATTTCAGCAAAACTTGCTGAAGGCAGAGCAGCGTGCGCGTACTCCATAACTTTTGTGGGAAACATATTCTGGACAACCAAAAAGTCTAATTTTTGCAGAGAAGACAACGGCGGCATTTCACCGATTAAATAAAGAGCTTTGATCTGCTCGTTTTCAATGCCTTTGAGAATTTCATCATAAGTCAAGCCGGGCTTCTCGCTGATTTTACAATGCCAGGCTTTCTCAAACGGACTCCTTGCTTCTCTCTGCTTCACCGGAACATGGCCAGGAAGGTAGTTGGGCACGGCACCCAGGTCGTTGGCACCAAGAATATTGTTCTGTCCCAAGAGCGAAATGAGTCCTGCTGGTCGGCTGTCCACTCCAAGAAGCAAAGATAGATTATGCAACGCAAAAATAGCTTCTCTATTAGCAGGATGCCGGGTTATACCTGAACCGTACAGAATAACGGCTGGTTTGTGGTCTGCCAAAATTACGGCCGTCTGGTTCGTGTTTTCCACAGAAATCCCGGTTAACCGTTCCAATGCGGACATGTCGAATTTCTTAAGTCTCCTTACGAAACTACCTAAATGCTCATATTGAATTGAATCGTCTGCAGAATGCTGCGCCAGAAGTGTTTTCATTACGCCGATGAGCAGAATCGCATCGGAATCAGGTTGTGGCCGCAGCCAAATCTCTGCCAGTCCGGCCAGCTCAGTCTTGCGAGGGTCTACTACGATTAGCTTCGCGCCTTGTCGCACAGCATTTCTAACAGCAACCCCCACGACAGGGTGCGATTCAGTGACGTTGGAACCAAGAACCAAGATGCATTTCGCACTCCGAATCTCTGGAATTGACGCTGGCCTTGAATCTGAATTATTAATTTCAGTAATAGCCTTTAGACCCCCGCTGTTTAGATAAGATTCATAACAGTCAACATTGTTGGTCTTTAACGCCACCCGCGCAAATTTCTGGAAAACAAAGTTGTCTTCATTGGTGCAGTTGGGCGAAGTGATGACCGCACACTCACTGCCCTCATATTTGGCAAAACCTTCAGCTACATTTTCAATCGCCTCATCCCAGCAGACTTCATCCCAAACCCCATTCCTTTTTATCATAGGAAATTTGATACGCGACTCGTTGTGAACCATGTCTACAATCCCAAACCTGCCCCGCACGCACGCCTGTCCTTGATTCAGCGCACCATTCTTGTTCGGCCTAGTGCTGATAATTCGGCCATTCTTTAGATTGAAATCGAGAGTACATCCGACGGAACAGTAAGGACAAATAGAGGAGACCGTACGGTCAGGCTTCCCTTCCCACTTGCTGCGCTTCTCGGCCAGCACCCCAACCGGGCAGACATCGACACAAGAGCCGCAGAATTCGCACCCTGAATCCAGATGCGACCTTCCGAATGCCGTTCCCACTAGGGCCTGATTTCCACGATAGATAAAAGATAGGACCCCACGACCGCGCACATCCTGACAAACGCGCACGCAGCGGCCGCACAGAATACACAGATTATAATCCCGATCAAAAAAAGGGTCTGCCTTTTCCACCGGTAATCCGCGATAGGCGATGGGGAAATCCATTTCCTTCAGATTGAGATATTCAACCAGGGTTTGGAGCTCGCACTGGCCGTTCTTCGGACAGTACTGGCAGCCGGTAGTAACCCCAACTTTTCGGATGGTACCTTGAAAATCGCTGCACTCGACCTTCTGTGGACATACTAAGCAGGTGTAAGGGTGCTCCGAAAGAATAAGTTTGAGAATATTTCGACGCAGCTCTTGAATCTTTGCGGTATTTGTGTGAACTACCATATTGTCCATCACGGGAAGAGTGCAAGCGGTAGAATGAACACGCATGCTTTCAATCTCGACCACGCAAAGCCGGCAAGCCCCTAACGGTTTTAATTTATCGTGATGGCACAGCGTGGGAATATAAACGCCAATCTTTTGGGCGGCTTGTAAGACCGTCATTCCTGTTTCAGCTTTGACCTTTTGGCCGTCTATTTCTAAGGTGACCTTCATGGTAACAGGTTGTCCATTAAAACGCAGTAATGCTTTCTATTCGACATTGTTAGTTCCTTGCATTTTGTTTTTCTTGCAATCTTATTTAATCATTACGGCTCCGAAGTTACACACTTCATAGCAGGTACCGCATTTGGTACACTTGTCAGCGTCAATCTCGTGCACCTCCTTTTTCACCCCGGAGATGGCCTCCACTGGGCAGGGACGTTTACAAGCGCCACAGCCATTGCAGATTTCTGCATCAATCACATACATAATTAAGGGCTTGCAAACGCCGGCTGGACATTTTTTATCGTGAATATGGGCCTTATATTCCTCCTCAAAATATTTTAATGTGGTCATCACGGGATTGGGCGCGGTCTGTCCCAGACCGCAGAGGGAGCCCGATTTGACCGTTGCGGCAATGGATTCTAACTTGTCAATATCTTCCGGCTGACCCAAACCACTTTTGATTCTATCCAGAATTTCCAGCATGCGCTTGGTACCCACTCGGCATGGCACGCATTTGCCACACGACTCATTTTGGGTAAATGAAAGAAAATAGTGTGCCACGTCTACCGCGCAGGTATCTTCGTCCATGACAATCATGCCGCCGGAACCCATGATGGACCCGGCTGCCACCAGCGATTCGTAATCTACCGACGAATCCAAATAACTGGACGGCAAACATCCACCCGATGGCCCACCAGTCTGCACAGCTTTGAATGCTTTACCATTAGGAATACCGCCCCCCACATCGTAGACAATTTCCCGTAAGGTGATTCCGATAGGCACTTCAATCAAACCGGTTCGCTTCACCTTGCCAGCCAAGGCAAGAGTTTTCGTGCCCTTGTTTCCGTGAGTGCCGTACTGAGCATACCACTCGGCCCCGTTACGCAAAATATGAGGCAGTGTGCCCAAGGTTTCCACGTTGTTAATAACAGTCGGTTTACCATGAAGACCTGAAACAGCCGGGAAAGGTGGTCGGGTGTTGGGCATGCCTCGCCTTCCTTCAATAGAGCCAATCAAGGCGGTCTCCTCACCGCAGACAAAAGCCCCAGCCCCTTCTTTAATCATAATATTGAAACTGAAATCTGAATCCAAAATATTGTCGCCTAAAAGGCCCGCCTCCCTCATCTGAGAGATGGCGTGCCTCAGGCGTTGGACGGCTAAAGGATATTCTGCCCGGATGTAAATAAAAGCTTCAGAGGCTCCGATGGCATAGCCGGCAATCAACAGTCCTTCCAGCACTGCGTGGGGGTCTCCCTCCAGCAGTGAACGGTTCATAAAAGCCCCAGGGTCCCCTTCATCAGCGTTACAAATCACGTATTTTTTATCGCTCTTAACGCTGCGGCATATCTGCCATTTTTTGCCTGTAGGAAAACCCGCACCGCCTCGGCCTCGCAAACCAGAGTTCAAAATCTCTGCGATCACGTCTTCCGCTTTCATTTTCAAAGCCTTCTCGAATCCCGCATAGCCTTCGTGAGCAATGTACTGTTTGATGTCTGTCGGATCAATCCATCCACAGTTTTTCAGCACGATTCGCACCTGGCGCACCAACATGGGATGTTGATAGAATTTGGGAATGCCGTCAAGCGGTTCGTCCCCAACCACACCCAACGCCAAATCAGAACAAGGATTTTGGCCCACCAGCCACTCATTAACTAAGCGGGAAACTTTACTGGGTTTGACGTTGCCGTAGATAATCAGCGGCAGGTGTGGTTTTGAAATCCCTACCAAGGGTTCAAAGCAGCAGAGACCTAAGCACCCAACTTCCATCAAGGTGGCGTCGATACCACGCTCAGCAAGCTCCTTTTTGAATGCTTGAACAACCTCTGTGGCGCCTGCGGCTCTTCCACAGGTTGCGGCTCCAACAAGAATGTGCGGCTCATCCCGGCTGCGTATCTTCTGCCACTCACTGTGGGCTTGATTCTTTAGGGTTTCAAATTTCATTTTTAGTTTGTGTTGTCTTTACGTCGGGCGGGGACGCCCAACGGAGCACAATAGTAGGTTTTCGGGCAAGTCTCTAGAATTATGAGAGCCTTTGTACCGACCCAGCAGTTTTTTCACTTTTGACAGCGCCAAGTTGGCGAACACATCGTCGTCAACAACCACAACTGGCGCTAATGCACAACACCCGAAGCAAGCCACTCGGTCAAGGCTAAACTGGAAATCCTCAGTGGTTTGCCCTGGTTTTATGTGTAGTTCGTCTTCCACTCGCGATAGAATATTCTCGCCGCCCCGGACATGGCAGGCCGTTCCCAAGCACACTCTTACTTGATGCTTGCCAGGGCGGTTGAATCTAAACTGAGAATAAAAGGACGCTACGCCAAAGACCTCGCTTTCAGAAATCTTTAAATATTCAGAAATATCGCTGATGGCTTCTTCTGGTAGATAATCAAATTCCTTCTGAACCGCCTGCAGAATGGGGATAAGTGAGGCTCGATCTGGTTTATATTGATTCAAGATTTGATATATTCGATTGTTCACTAAACTGGCTCCAAAAATTTCCAATCATTCCGGACAACAATCTCTAAAAAGCCTTCAAAAAGTGTGCCGAAAGCAATGATATTCGGTTTACTTTTTTGAATTTGTTTGCTTTCTGATAATTCTAATTATGTTCGGAACCTTTGAATTTTGAGTTTCGGTATTGTTTCGGATTTCGATATTCGAATTTAGAATTTCACCATTTCAACATATCGCCAAAATTTTATCGATGTTGATCACTCAGCGTCTAATACCTCTTACCAACCCTCAGAACTACAAGCCCTTGTCGTATGCATCCATACCCTTTTTCACCTCGGCTGCGGACTTGTGCAGAGCCTCCATTTCATCTGGCGTCAAGTCTATTTCCACCACTTTTACTATTCCCGTTGAACCCAGAATAATGGGCACCCCAGCAAACACTTGGTTGAGACCATATTCACCTCGAAGATACGCGGAACCTGGAAGCAGCCGTCTTTTGTCCTTGACGATAGAATCCACCATTTGGGTAATAGAAGCGGCTGGTGCATAATAGGCGCTTCCAGTCTTCAAAAGGCTGACAATTTCACCACCACCTTTACGGGTGCGTTCAACGATTTTGTCAATGGTTTCTTGGTCCAATAATTGGGTGATGGGAACTCCTGAGACCGTCGTATATTTTGGTAGAGGCACCATGGAGTCGCCGTGGCCGCCCAGTACCATAGCTTGGGTATCCTCCACCGACACATTCAGGGCCTCTGCAACAAAGTAGCGGAAACGAGTAGAATCCAAGACGCCCGCCATGCCAAAGACACGCTCGCGGGGAAAACCTGTGACCTTCATCCCGACATAGGCCATGACATCCAGAGGATTGGTTACCATGAGCAAAATAGAGTCAGGAGCTAATTCCTTAATCTGCTCTGCGACGCCTCGTACGATTTCTGCGTTTTTCATCAGCAAGTCCATTCGGTCCATACCCGGTTTACGGGGCAGTCCGGCAGTCATAACCACAATATCCGAACCCTGGATAGCCCCATACTCGTGCGTACCCACGAATTTGACATCAAAACCCCCCAAAGGACTAGCCTCCGCCATATCGAGCGCCTTACCTTTTGGCATGTCTGCGATGATGTCCATCAGCACGATGTCGCCTAATTCTTTTTGTGCCAACATGAGAGCCGCAGATTCCCCTACATGACCGGCACCAATGACGGAAATTTTCATTTCGAACCACCTCCCTTAGTTTTCTTCTAAATTAAATAATGAATTGTACCCATTCACTCTGCTCTGTCATTCCGTAGGAATCTTTGTAGATTCAAGCACACGGTGAGCGAGGTTCATGCGGACGTTGATTCAAAAAAGATTCTTCCAGAATGACAGGGTGAATAGTTGCCATGAATTTTAAATTAGATATAACAGCATATCCCTCACTTTTCGTTCCTAGCATCCTCAACATCGGTCATTTGCATTTGTTTTCGAATTTCGGATTTAGTGCTTCGTGTTTAGCCGAGAATCTTCATTTTAGTCTTACAATTGATTTATCATAATTCCATCTACTTCTCTTGGTGCAGGAATTACAACCGTACCTGTTCCCCACTTTTTACTCATCTTCTCCGTAATTTCTGCAACTTTCGGCAGATTCTTACTATCTGCCAGTTTTTCTCTCCACGATTTTTTTGTTTTCATAATTACCTCCTTTTCCACCTTTCTAAACTTGTAAACCATTGTGGACTCAAGTCATTTGTCAGAACTGCTTTCGATTGGCTGGCATTTCCTGAAGCTCAATGTTAGCTTTCAGGAAACGCTCAACGTCGCCAAACTTGTAATGCAACACGTCCTCGTTTGCGATGCCGCCCACAGCACGGCGGCAAAGTCGGCTGATGTAAGCAGCTCAATCGAGACGAGTTGAGTTACACTGCGAAATCGCCCTTTCAGGTAACGGTAGTAACGTTTCCGACCTTCAAAGCAACATTCTTTTTTGTTGCGCGAACTTTTAGCGGATCCTAGGCTCTCCAACAGGAATCAAATAGAGAGGCTTTTCCATTTCATTCAATTTCAAAATCTGAGCCACCTCGCGGTCATAAAACGCCCCAACCGGCACCCCACCCAATCCTAAGGCCACCGCCTGCAATAGAATATTCTGGGCCAGGTGACCGGCTTCCATGTGTACGTAGCGAACCCCTCTTTCGCCATATTTTCCGATGGTGCGTTCATAAATGGCCGTGATGACAAATACACAGGGAGCTTCTTCTACAAACATCTGATCTAAGGCTGCCCTTGTTAATTTCTGGCGGACATCTTCATTGCCATTTTGTACCAAAGTGTGGTCTTTGGGTCGGTAATGAAACTGGCCGTCTTTGTTTACCACATAAATTTCCAATGGGTAGAGGGCTCCGGCTGAGGGTGCCGTCCGAAACCCTTCAATCGAGTCTGTGATTGCCTGAGCCGCCCAAAGAATTTGTCCGATTTCTGCTAAAGTTAAGTCTCTATCAGAAAATTCTCTCACGGACCTGCGCTGTGCTAAAGCCAATGTCAGAGAAGCGCCGCCTTGGGTCTTTTGCTCCGGCAGTTTAATCTCTTCTTCCATTTGTGAAATGCGTACACCCAAAATTGTTACAAGACTATTGTAAAAATTGCTACTGTGTTGTAAATAGTGCCTGGACAAAGCATGTCATTGCGAGCGACCGCAGGGAGCGAAGCAATCTCCTCATACTCAGGCTGGAGATTGCTTCGTCGCTTCGCTCTTCAGAATGACAATCTTGCGCAGTAGTGCTAAAAGCTCAACCGGCGTGAATCACTGAAACAAACGTCTTTTGGTGCTCATCGAAAATCAGTTCATTTATTATTAGCTGCTAAGTCTATCACCACAGCGTTAACCAATTTTTCAAAGTCACTATAAAGCATGCGAATGACATCTTCGTGCGTGCCAGCGTTAAAGGTAATCATGTGGTCTTCTTTCAGGTGATGGCTAACATAAACCGGTAGCTTGTAGAGCGGCCCAAATGGCGGCATAGCTCCGATTTCGCAATCTGGGCAGATATTTGAAATCTCATCTTCTGTTGCAAGACTCACTTTCTTCGCATCAAGCTCTTTTTTTATTTTTTTCATATCTACGTGATAAACAGCCGGTAAAACAGCCATGCAGTATTTATTGTCCACAAAAAGAATTACGGTCTTAGCAAAGTCTTTGCCCTTGGTGTGGGTATCTGCTGCGGTCTCTTGAGCTGTATAATCTCTGCGATGGTGAATGACTTCATACGGAATCTTGTGTTCGTTAAGAAATGATCTTATATTTTGTGGGATGGCCATGACATTCACCTCCTTTAATTGCTCAATTTTATCACACCAACCTCTCGCGGTTTATTGCACCCAGCGCTAATCTGTTGAGAGTTAACTCCTCGTTTATTTTGCAAAAAATTTTGTGCCACCCTATTTACCACGCCGAGTCATTAAGCCATTCAAGTCATTTGCCTTCGGCGTCATTATTGAGAGCTGCGAAATCAA